>JAOZLR010000083.1:4767-9295 GCA_029934735.1 Bacteroidales bacterium | reverse complement strand
GCAGTTATTGACGTTTTCTTAGAGCCAATATTTACCCAGCAAACATAGGAAATTCTGACATCATCGCATTTACCTGCTCTTTTACCTTGATAATCAGCTCATCATTATCAATGTCTGATATTATCTGGTCAATAAAATCAACAATAACAGGCATATGATCTTCCTTCATACCACGGGTGGTAATAGCAGGAGTTCCAATCCTAAGCCCGGAAGCCTGGAAAGGCGAACGATTATCAAATGGAACCATATTTTTATTAACTGTAATATCAGCCAGTACAAGTCTGTTTTCAACTTTTCTTCCTGTAATTTCAGGGAATTTAGTTCTCAGGTCAATTAACATCAAATGATTATCGGTTCCATCTGAAATAACATGGTATCCTTTATCAATAAAAGCATTTGCCATTATATTTGCATTTTTCTTAACCTGCTTCATATAGTCCTTATACTCTTTTTGAAGAGCTTCTCCAAAAGCAACCGCTTTAGCAGCAATAATATGCTCAAGCGGGCCACCCTGTATTCCGGGAAATACACCGGAATCAAATAACGATGACATCTTGCGGACAACACCTTTCATTGTTGTTTTTCCAAATGGATTTTCAAAATCTTCACCCATCATAATTATACCACCACGGGGGCCGCGAAGTGTTTTATGGGTTGTGGAGGTAACAACGTGGCAATATTTAAGCGGATCATTAAGTAAACCTACAGCAATAAGTCCGGCAGGATGTGCAATGTCAGCCATAAGGAAAGCTCCGATTTTATCGGCAATTGCTCTCATACGTTTATAATCCCAGTCACGGGAATATGCAGAAGCTCCGGCAAGTAAAAGTTTCGGTTTTTCAATCAGGGCAATTTCCTCCATTTTATCATAATCAACCATTCCTGTCTCTTCGTCAACCTCATAAGCGATAGGGCTATACAACATTCCAGAAGAGTTGACTTTTGAACCATGTGAAAGGTGGCCACCATGCGAAAGATCAAGCCCCATAAACTTATCACCTGGTTTTAAAAGAGTAAGAAATACTGCCATATTTGCCTGTGCACCCGAATGAGGCTGAACATTAACCCATACAGCACCGAAAAGCTCTTTAAGCCTGTCGATAGCAAGTTGCTCGGTTTCGTCCACAAACTGGCAACCGCCGTAATATCTTTTCCCGGGGTAACCCTCTGCATATTTGTTTGTCATAACCGACCCCATTGCCTCCATAACCTCATCACTAACAAAATTCTCAGAAGCTATCAGTTCAATACCGCTCATCTGGCGCTGCCTTTCCTTTTCAATTATCTCGAATACTTGTGAATCTCTTTTCATTCGTTAAAATTTTATAACTTATTATTTATTGACTATTAAAACCATTTGCAAATTTATAAAAATTATCTTTGCACAATTTCTACAACGAATTATTTTTGAATAATGATACATTTCGACAAATTTATTTTAAAAAACGGGTTAAGAGTGATTGTCCACAAGGACAAATCCACTCCGATTGTTGCAGTTAATATATTGTATGATGTGGGAGCACGCTATGAAGACCCCGAAAAAACAGGTTTTGCACATTTGTTTGAACATCTGATGTTCGGTGGTTCCAAAAATATCCCTAAATATGATGAGCCTTTGGAAAAAGCCGGCGGCGAAAACAATGCATTTACAAATAATGACATAACAAATTATTACCTGACAATCCCAAAGCAAAATATTGAACTGGCATTCTGGCTTGAGTCGGACAGGATGAACAACCTTGCCTTTTCTAAAAAAAGTCTTGAAGTCCAGCGAAATGTTGTAATTGAAGAGTTCAAGCAATCATATCTTAATCAGCCTTACGGTGATGTATGGCTTTTGCTTAGGCCCCTGGCATTTAAGGTCCATCCGTACAGATGGTCAACAATAGGGAAAGAAATTTCACATATAGAGAATGCAACAATGGGTGATGTAAAAACTTTCTACAAAAAGTTTTACAATCCTGACAAGGCAATTATAACTATTGCAGGAGATATAGAAACTGATGAGATAAAGGTGCTGGCAGAAAAATGGTTCGGCCCCATATCATCAGGAAAGGTTAATAATAACAAAACTATCCCAAAAGAGCCGAAACAAACTGAGGCCAGAGTTTTGACTGTTGAAAGGGATGTTCCTTTCGACTCTATCTACAAAGCATATCATATGTGCGCCAGAAGAGATAAAGATTATTATACCAGTGACCTGATATCCGATATACTATCCAATGGAGATTCCTCACGATTATATTTAAAACTTGTTAAAGAGCGCCAGATTTTCAGCGAAATAAATGCATTTATATCCGGCGACTTTGATGAGGGAATGTTTATTTTTAGTGGTAAGCTTATCAAAGGAGTCTCAGTTGAAGATGGCGAAAAAGCACTAAATAAAGAGATTAACAAATTGAAAGAAGTTATCATTAGTAAAGTGGATCTGGCCAAGGTAAAAAACAAAATTGAATCAACTTTAGAGTTTTCAGAGATGAGTGTTCTGAACAAGGCAATGAATCTTTCATTTTCGGAGCTACTTGGCGATGCAAATCTTATAAATCAGGAAATAGACTATTATAATGCGGTTACAAAAGAAGATATTCATCGTGTAGCCAATGAAATATTCAGAAATGAAAATTGCTCAACACTTTATTATTTAGCAAAGAGAGATGGCGGAAATTAACAGAACAATACAACCGGAAATAAAGTCTGTTGACAGGATAGACCTGTTTGAACCAAAACAGATTACACTTGACAATGGTATTCCTGTTTACCTGATAGATACAGGCACACAGGAACTCATTAAAATTGATTTCATTTTTAATGCCGGAAAATGGTATGAGGAACAACTTTTACTTGCTGACTTCACAAACAATATGCTGAAAGAAGGCACAAAAAATTACACTTCTCAGGAGATTGCCGAAAAGATTGATTATTATGGAGCGCACCTGGAAACATCAACCGGAAGCGATATTGCATCGGTCTCTCTATACACCTTGAACAAATATCTTGAAAATGTGATATGCGTAGTTGAAGATGTAATTAAAAATCCTGTCTTCCCTAAGAAAGAGCTGACTACTTTTATTCAAAACAAGAAACAGGAGTTTCTTATTAACAACGAAAAAGTACGGCACATTGCAAGCAGGATGTTTAACAAACAGATATTTGGGAGCGGTCATCCTTATGGAAAAACGGCTGTTATTGATAATTTTAACAAAGTAACAAGTGAGGCTCTGGCAGCATATCACATCAAGCATTACACACATTTGGACTGTAAGATCATTGTTTCAGGAATGATCCCTGCAAATCTAACAAGTATTCTGAATAGTCATTTTGGAGGAAAATCACCATCTTCAACAGAAATAAAAAAAGAAAAAGGGAATATTGAGATTATGCCTGAAGGTGTGAAACTACATATTAAAAAGGCTAATGCTGTTCAGTCGGCAATAAGAATCGGAAGGCCTCTGTTCAGCAAAATACACCCTGATTTTTTAAAGCTTAAAGTTGTCAATACTGTTTTGGGCGGCTATTTCGGATCAAGGCTTATGACCAACATACGCGAAGATAAAGGTTATACTTATGGTATTGGCTCAGCAATAGTATCATTGCGCAATTCGGGATATTTTTTCATTGCCTCAGAAGTTGGAAGTGATGTAACCGATCTTGCGATTAATGAGATTTATAATGAAATAGAAAAGTTGCAACAGGAAAAGGTCGGAATTGAAGAGCTAAACCTAGTAAGGAACTACCTGTTAGGTTCAATGCTACGGGATTTTGACGGACCATTTCCTATTGCTGAAAGCTTTAAGAGTGTTCTGGAGTATGGACTTAGCAGCGATTATTTTCAGAATTATATTGACACTATCAAGAGTATTACACCAGAAGAGATACGTAATTTGGCTCAAAAATATTTCAACAAAAACGACCTTTATGAATTAATTGTTGGATAGTTTTATATATTTGCAAATTGCAGTTTCCAACTAGACGATTATTATGCTAAAAGCTTTTTCAAAACTAATACTCAGAATATTCGGATGGAAAGAATTTGATGAGATACCGCGTAATATCAGGAAAGCTGTTGTTATTGTTGCTCCCCATACAAGTACGTGGGATTTTGTCATTGGTCGTTTTGCTTATTGGGCACTTGGATTTAAACCCAAATTCCTGATAAAAAGTGAAATGTTTGTTTTTCCCTTGAAGGGATTGTTAAATTGGGTAGGCGGTATTCCTGTTAACAGAAACAAAAGCGGGAATATGGTTGAAAATGTTGCCAATCTGTTTTCAAAATACGATTCGCTCTTTATTACAATTACACCCGAAGGAACACGACAATTCAATCCCAATTGGAAAAAAGGGTTTTATTACATCGCATTGAGAGCAGATGTTCCCATTGTTTTTGGTCTTCTTGACTATAAAAAGAAGATTGCCGGATTCACAGATGTTTTTTATCCCACCGGGGATTTTGAAAAGGATTTTAAAAATATCGAAGATTATTACAGAGGGCGAACAGGAAAACATCCTGAAAATTTCAATCTCAAATAAC
>JAOZLR010000083.1:1944-4667 GCA_029934735.1 Bacteroidales bacterium | reverse complement strand
CTTGTGGTTTTTTTATCTTTGATCTTCTGGGGGTTTATCCTTGGTACTGTTGGAATGTTTCTTTCAGTTCCGCTTACAATGACGGTAAAAATCATCCTTGAGCAGAACGAAAAGACTAAATGGATTGCAATTCTTCTTGGCACTCAGCGTGAGGCTCAGGTTATAATCGAACGAAATAAATATAAAAGAGATTTTGAAGAAGATGAAGAAGTGTAATTTTAACAACAAGTGAGTTGCTTTTGCTTATAACTCTCAATCAATCAACATAGTGACTCCATCTATCCTTCTACTTTAACCATAGCATAAGGCTAATTTATATTTATATTAAAGTATTCTCATACTTAAATAAAAATGTTTATCTTTGCCGCCGAAAAAGTAAAAACACGTTTATTAAATTAATTTATTATGATGAAAAAAATTACATTACTATTAAGTCTGGTATTTATTACAGGCTTTATTTTCGCTCAGGATGGAGCAGCTCCACTTGCAAAAGGTGACAAACAACTAAACTTTGGAGTTGGGTCAGGTTCTCATGGGATACCTGTTTATGTCGGAATGGACTTTGCCGTTCATAATGATATAACTGTTGGTCCTGTTGTAAAGGTTAGATTTGATGATGATGTATCCTTTGGCCTTATAGGAAGGGGTGATTACCATTTTAATCGTATTATTGGCATTCCAAGCAACTGGGATTTTTATGCAGGTGCAAGTATCGGATTTTTTGCTGGTAATGATTTTGATTTTGATATTGGTCTTCAGGTTGGCGGACGCTGGTACTGGAGTGATAAGTGGGGCTTGAACCTTGAATTTGGTGGTGGAACAGGATATGGAACTTCCATTGGAGTAAGTATGAAACTCTAACAGATACTCATTAAATAAAAAAAGCGGATAGTCATAAAAATGGCTATCCGCTTTTTTTTGCACAACAAATATCGGATTGAATTTATGGATAAATGAATTACATTTGTAAAAATATAATATCTGTATTATGGAATTTAACAAACCGATGTTCAAAAATAATGAACTAAACAATAAGGTAATAGTTGTTACCGGAGGAGGTTCCGGACTTGGGAAATCAATGACCAGGTATTTTTTACAATTGGGAGCAAAAGTAGCTATCACTTCTCGAGATATTGAAAAACTTGATAAGACTGCCAGCGAATTAAAAACCGAAACAGGGGGCGATATCCTGACGGTCAGATGTGATGTCAGAAATTACAAGGAGGTTGAAGAAATGCTTAATTCAACTATCTCAGAATTTGGCAAAGTCGATGTCTTACTGAATAATGCTGCCGGTAATTTCATCAGTCCTACTGAAAGACTCTCTCCAAATGCCTTTGATACTATTATAGATATTGTTTTAAAAGGAAGTAAAAACTGTACTCTCGCATTCGGCAAACACTGGATTGACAATAAGCAAAAGCAAGCATCCGTTTTGAATATCATAACAACTTATGCCTGGACAGGTAGCGGCTACGTTGTTCCATCTGCAATGGCAAAGGCCGGGGTACTTGCAATGACACGCTCACTCGCCGTTGAATGGGCAAAATACGGAATAAGGATGAATGCAATTGCACCAGGCCCTTTCCCGACAAAAGGTGCCTGGGACAGACTTCTTCCCGGTGATCTTAAAGAAAGGTTTGACTTTACAAAAAAAGTCCCTTTGCGCAGAGTTGGTGAACATCAGGAACTTGCAAATCTTGCAGCATTCCTTATTTCAGACTTCTCTGCATATATAAACGGAGATGTAATAACGATTGACGGCGGCGAATGGCTTCAGGGTGCAGGTCAGTTCAATATGCTTCAACAACTACCAAAGGAAATGTGGGATATGCTGGAAATGATGATCCGAAAAAACAAAAAAGGCCACCAATAGGCAGCCTCTTATAATATTACATTTGTTTCTCTTATTCGTTAAGGTCAATTACTGACTCTTCTTCCATTGCAACACTACTGAATACATTGATTACACCTTTCACTGAGACGTCATCAACTGTAACTCTTTCAAGAAAAGCATTGTTAAGAAGGTATATCTCACTTCCATTACCCACTACATTTCCATTGAAGAGCCACTCACCATTAATATATAGTTTACCACCCTGAGAAAGTGCCAATGTACTTCCTTTTAGGTCAATCTTTGTACCTTTAAAAGTCAGATCTGTGCTAGCGATAACGGCACTTTCAGAATCAGCATCTTCAAGCCTGTATCCCGAAAAATCGTGCGTAAAACTCAGGTTCTGATCTGAGCTGCCTGTAAGATAGGTGTAGCTGTTTGACCATTCACCGTTATTAAAAAGGTCACCGTCAACCGTCAAATATAAATTGTGGCGATCAGGATAATTCCTAATTATACCATTATTGGTAATTGATCCGTGAATACGTAAGGTGTAATTAGTGTAACTACGATTTTGCAAAATACCAGTTGGCTGTACCATAAGGTTTTTACATTCTGCACCTGTAACATCCACAGGGCCAATAATTACCACATCGTCTCCGGAACCCGGAATTCTCCAACCATCCCAGGTTAATGTGTCGTTCCAGGCACCGCCGCCTGTTGTTGATTGAATCTGTGCGTTTAGATTTGTGAAGCTTGAAGCAAAAAGAATAGCTAAACTCAATGCTAAAAATAGATTTTGTCTCTTCATGATTTCCTGTTTTGTTATGAAATTGTTTTAAAAATAAATTTATTGACCTAAACTTAAATTCAAGAAAAAGGTTTCATT
>JAOZLR010000083.1:0-1844 GCA_029934735.1 Bacteroidales bacterium | reverse complement strand
TCAGTATGCTCGAGTCCACACTCGGGGCAACGATAGTGAACAATCTTTAAGGTATCTTTTGCGGGAGAGTGAAAAACATAGTATAATCCGTAAGCCGGCGTAAATAGCAGGCTGTACATCAAAGTCTTTTTCCCACCTACCTCTCTTGATGACCCCAACTTTGCCACAGTCGCCGCAACAAAAAGGTATGTAAAACCTAAAATTATTATATAGTCAATATCTAAACTGTCGAAAAATTCCATTGCTCGCAGAATTACTAATTAAATGACGTTCAAAAGAACAAAAAGTTGCTTTGTGTTAATAAAAAAAATTAACCTTTGGAAAAAATGCAGCAACATCTGTTTTTTCGACATATTCTGAATGGGAATATTCCTGTTCATATTCAGTGTCATCTCTCTAATCGATACATTTTTTTGTTAAATTTTTCATATTTTTTTGGTATAATTCAAATATTTTTGTTACTTTGCTCCTTTATTAGAGAACTTATTACAATAATATTCGTTCATTAAACAATTATTTAACCTTTTAAATTTAAAAACTATGAAAAATAAAACATTTTTATTCGCAGTACTGATTGCCGCAATGCCTTTCCTATTCTTAACACAATCGTGTGAAACAGTTAAAGATGAAATTAATAAAATTGCATCTTTTGATGTTTCTATGGATTTGCCTGACCAGTACTTTGTTCTTGATTCAAACGATTATAAATCGGGAAAAACTCTACTTGAAGAAAAGGTTTTTACTCAGTTTTATATTAGCGTTAACCTTGATAGTATTTTTGAGGCAAACGGAATTTCTACAGGCCTTATTTCTGAAGGTGCATTTACCAATGTAACAGTCTTGCTTGAAAACCCTGTAGAGGGTGTCAATTTTGACTTTGTTAACTCTATGAGGGTAACTGTTTCAGAAACTGCTGATTTTTCTTCAGAAACACTAATTGCTTCAACAGGAACAATCGGAGATGGCTCAACAAGTGTAACTTTTAATCTTGAGACAGTAAATATTCTTAATTATCTAAATCAAAGTGATTTCTACATGAGGCTCTATGGCGATCAGGACGGTCCATTACCTGTCGCACTTCTTCCTATGCTTCTTCAATCCGGAATTAGTTTCACGGTTGAACCGTTGTAATCATATAAAAAGATATAATTTTTACGTAGAGTCGTGATAAGATGATTTATCACGACTCTGTTTTTTTGTTATAACTCATCCAGAAAAACTATCCTGTATGTTCCCAAAATATTATCTTTGCCAATGACTCATCACATATATATATGAAAAGATATCTTGTACTTATTCTCCTGTTTTTTTTAATTGCTTTTCACGTGACTGCTTCGGATTCGATAGTAGTTAAGAAAAATCGTTATCATAAATCATTAAGATTTTATTATCAGGCAGGAAAAGTCCTTCAGACAAACTACTTTTTACAGGGCATAAATGATGCAAATCAGCCTGTTGAAAAATTTCAGGCTTTTTCGCTGCAGTATGGTATTGAAACTGACGGGCGCAAACTCTGGCAGCAATTATATAGCTATCCAACATGGGGTTTCGGATTTTATTCAGTTAATTTTTTTAACGAGAAGGAGCTTGGTACTCCATCTGCTATTTATACTTTTATCAATGCACCTCTTGTCAAACGTTTTAAAAGATGGAGTATTAATTATGAAGTGGGTTTCGGGCTGACATATAACTGGAAACCTTACGACCCGATAACAAACCCTTATCAATATGCTATTGGTTCCAGCAATACTGTGTTTATTGATGCAGGTTTAAATGCAGATGTTCAAATTGGTAAGCATTTTGATCTGACAGCGGGTTTTACATTTACACATTTTTCGAATGGA
>JAOZLR010000003.1 GCA_029934735.1 Bacteroidales bacterium | reverse complement strand
TGCCGATTGAGGGCGATTACTTTGCACTCGTTATTAAGAGTGAGTATGTTGATCAAAAATAATTGGCCAGATTGAAATTATTTATATTTCATGCAATTGTTTTTATAATTTTGGCGCATCAAATCATTAATATGAATCTAAAAAAAGTTGTCACATTTTTATTTTTGCTATCATTCGGGCTATTTTTCCTTGTTTCTTTTTCAGGATGTGGCCATAAAGGAAGTCATATTTCGGCAAGGCGTATTATCCTTATCGGTATAGACGGTATGACCAGTGATGGTTTTCAGCAAGCTTATACTCCTTATCTGGATTCCCTGATAATGAACGGCGCTGTTTCATTACATACCCGCTCTGTTATGCCAACAGTAAGTGCCCCGAACTGGGCTGCAATTCTCACCGGCGCAGGCCCTGAGCAAAACGGCGTCACAAGTAACGGGTGGACTGCTAATAACAATTCAATTGAGCCTACCATTTGTGATGACAAGGGCTATTTCCCTTCGGTTTTTAAATTGATAAAAGAGAAAGACCCCAACAATAAAACCTGTATGTTTTATGACTGGAAAGGTCTTGGTAATCTTGTTAATCCTGACTATATTGACAAATCTGTGTTTACCGAAGGGTTCGGCGTCTCATTTGAAAAAGCTGCTCCCTGGATTATTGAAAATAATCCTCGCTTTTCATTTGTCTATATTGACAGTCCGGATGATTACGGCCACAAGTATGGCTGGGGATCGGAAAAATATATTGAAAGAATTGAGGAAATTGATAGTATTATCGGGCAGTTTATTGATGCTCTTAAAAAGGCCGGAATGCACAAAGACACTTATTTTGTGGTTGTAACTGACCATGGAGGAAAAGGGAAGTCGCACGGAGGACTGAGTATGGATGAAATTGAAGTACCCTGGATAATCTCCGGCCCAAAAATTGTAAAAGACAGGGTTATCAAACAACAAAATGATGTTTTTAATACAGCATCAACCATCTTATTCCTTCTTGATATCCGTCAGCCATTTGAATGGATTGGCAGGCCTCCACTTGAAGTATTTAAACAGGCAGGTTTTACCTCAAACAAATACATCCCAAAGCCTGTGCCCTCTGTAAAAAGTGGGATTTATTCAAAAGCTCAACTGGTTGAGTTTTCCATAAGCCAACCGAACTGCGATATCCATTATTCACTTAATGGGACTGATCCTGATTTGAACTCCCCTATATTTAAGGAACCAGTTATATTACTACAATCTGTCATACTGAGGGCAGCAGCTTTTAGAAAAAGTTCACGAAGCGACATTTCAGAGATCGTTTTTAAGAGAACAATGGAAGTTCAAAGCGTGGATATTAAGAATAAACCGTCACCTGAATACTATGGTCTTGGTGCTTATTCCCTGATAAATCTGAAAGAAGGGAGCTCAAATTTTAATGATAAGGAATGGATCGGCTTTCGTGGTAATAATCTGGATGCCACTCTCTACCTTGGTAAATATAAAAAGGAGGTTAAAAAGATAACGATTGGCTGTTTCAATGATGAAAATTCCTGGATTTTTCTACCTGAGAGTATTGAAATTTTCACCTCTTTTAATGGAAATGATTTTATGAAAGTCGGCAGTCTTAATACTGGTCAAATCAAAAAGAATGCAAAACAGGGTAGGAATGAAATACAAATTAATTTTCCTTCTCCGCAAATAAAGTACATAAGAGTCGTTATTAAAAATTTGGAGTATTGCCCTGAAGGACATCCGGGAGAGGGCGAAAAGTGCTGGTTGTTCGTTGATGAAATTATGATTGAATAGTAAAGACAAGGCGCTCCTTGTCTCCATAAATAAAAATAAATTATGAAAAAGTATCTTATTGTTTTACTGATATCATTTGTGGCATTGAGCATTGCCTGCAACAGAGAATCAAAAAAAGAGACAAAAAAGCCTAATATCATTTTCATAATGGCCGATGATCTGGGTTACAATGAGGTTGGAGCCTATGGACAAAAAATTATCAAAACTCCAAATATAGATAAACTTGCTGATGAGGGAATGAAATTTACCGATCACTATGCAGGCAGCCCTGTCTGTGCACCATCCCGTTGCGTATTGCTTACAGGATTGCATCCGGGTCATGCCTATGTGAGAGGCAATTATGAATTGGGTGGATATCGGGATGACAATGAAGGCGGGCAATTACCTCTTCCTGACAGCACGAAAACATTAGGTACATTTTTAAAAGCACATGGATATGTTACAGGCGCCATTGGTAAATGGGGGCTTGGCTTTGCAAATAGCAGCGGACAGCCAAGCAATCAGGGATTTGATTATTTCTATGGTTACCTGTGTCAGAAACAGGCTCACGACTATTACCCCACACACCTTTGGGAAAATAATTATTGGGATACTCTGAGAAATGCAGCCTATATTCCACACGAAAAGCTTAAGGGCGATCCGCTTGACCCCAAATCCTATGACCGCTATAAAGGCCCAGATTATTCAATGGATAAGATGATGGAGAAGGCTGAAAGGTTTATCAGGGATAATAAAGATACATCATTTTTTCTTTATGTGCCTTTTACTGTTCCTCATCTTGCTTTGCAGATTCCGGATGATGAGCCCTCTTTGGAGTATTACAAAAAATTGATTCCTGACACTCCTTATGTAGGAAATAAAGGCTATCTCCCGAATATGTTTCCACGTGCCACTTATGCAGCTATGGTAACAAGAATGGACAGCGAAATCGGTAGAATTATGGATATCTTAAATGAATTAGGGCTTGATGATAACACCGTTGTATTTTTCACAAGCGACAATGGCCCTACATTCAACAGGCTTGGAGGCTCCGATTCAGATTATTTTGAAAGTGCAGGCCAATTAAGAGGTTTAAAAGGCAGTGTGTACGAAGGAGGAATCAGGGTGCCATTAATTGCATGGTGGAAAGACAAGGTCAAACCTGGAACAGTTTCTAATCACATTTCCGGATTTGAAGATTTTTATGTCACCTTTGCAGATATTATTGGCACAAAAACCGATAAAGAAACTGACGGTGTTAGTCTGTTGCCTGTTATGTTGGAACAGGATAACATCAGGGAGCATCCGTTTATCTATCGGGAGTTTCCTTCATACGGCGGGCAGGTTTCAGTACGCTTAGGCGACTGGAAAGCAGTACGTCAGAAACTTAAAAAACATCCCGATGCATCAATAGAGCTGTATAACCTCAAAGAGGATATCGGTGAGACTAACGATGTTGCAGCGCTACATCCTGACATTGTGGAAAAAATGAAGGTAATTATGGATACTTCGCATGTCAATTCAACATATTTCCCGTTTCCTGCTTTGGATAGCTTGAAACCTGGCCGTTGAGATAAAATTTAGAGGTTAAAAAACAAATTCCCAATTTGATTCACCAGGAAAGCAATTATCCAGGCTATGGAGGTTGTATAGACAACAAGAAAAGCAGCCCACCTCCAGTTTCCTGACTCATTTTTCACAGCAGCTACCGTAGCCACACACGGAAAATAAAGTAATATAAACATCAGAAAGGCAAAGGCAGTTATTTTTGTAAATATTGGTTTTTCTCTTTTCTTGCCATCAATGTACTTTGCATTTTGAAGCTTATTGACTAATGTACCTGACTTAATATCTTCGGGGTTTTCGGCTTGAAATAAAACTCCAAGAGTACTCACAACAACCTCCTTTGCTATCACTCCTGCCAGAATGCTAACTGTCATTTTCCAGTCGAAGCCCAAAGGTTCCATAACAGGCTCAACAAATTTCCCAGTTCTACCAATTAGCGAATTTTCCTGTCTGACACTCTCTTTCCTGTATTGAAGCTTCATAATACTGTCATTTTTAACAGCTAGAAGAGTTGCCGTTTTTTGAGAATCGCTTGTTGCCGAAATTGTCTCATCATAGTTATTATTAACAATCTCTATTTGTCTGTCAATTTTTTCAGTTTCCTCCGATGTCCTTGGAAAATAGCCCAAAGCCCAGATTAGGACAGAGGCAAACAATATAACACCTCCCATTTTCCTAAGGTATTGATATCCCTTGTGCCACATATGTTTCAATGTTGCTTTAAATGTTGGCAGCCTGTAAGGTGGTAATTCCATTACAAAAGGAGCCTCAACCGATTTAAAAATTGTCTTTTTAAAAAGCATAGAAAATAGTATGGCAAATAGAATACCAATTGCATAAACACTAAATAGTACTGTCACTTCATTGTCAGGAAAGAAAGCAGAAACTATCAGGATATAAACCGGAAGCCTTGCGCTACACGACATAAATGGATTGATAAGCATTGTAAGGAGTCTGTCATTACGGTTCTCAAGTGTACGAGTGGCCATTATTGCCGGGACATTACAACCGAATCCCATAATAAGCGGAATAAATGATTTTCCGTGGAGGCCTATCTTGTGCATCAGCTTGTCCATTATAAAAGCCGCCCTTGCCATATATCCGGTATCTTCCATTAGTGAGATAAAGAAAAACAGAATGAGTATGTTTGGCAGGAAAACGATTACACCACCAACTCCATTAATGATCCCATTTATAATAAGGTCTTTCAATATCCCTTCAGGAAGTACATAGTCAGCACCCTGAGATATTACACCAACAAGCTGCTCAATCCAGTATTGCGGATATTGACCGAGTTTGAATGTTGCCATAAACATCACCCACATGAAAAAGATAAATATAGGAAATCCAAAAAGTCTGTTGGTCATAAAGGTGTCAATGATCTCAGTATCGGTTTTTAGTTTTCTTTTAAACTTGTTGGGAGTGTATGTCTCCTTTAAGGCACCTGCAATAAATCCATATTTGGCATCAGCTATCAAAGTTTCGCTGTCCTCTTTAAAGAAGTTTTCCAGCTTTTGCGTTTCACTTTCCACAGTTTGCTTTATCTCTTCAAAATTGGGTGATCTTGAAAGTGAGAATAGCGCACCTTTATCATTTTCCAGAAGTTTTATGGCATAATACCTTGAAGATACATTATCGGAAAGCCCCTTATTTTTCTTTATCTTCTCCTGAATTTTTGAAATTGAGTTCTCAACTCCCTTTCCATAGTTGATATGAATATGCCTCACTGTCGGATCCTTACCTTCATAAACCTGTATAACCCGTCTGAACAGTTCTTCAATCCCCTCCCCTTTCGAGCCCACAGTCGGAATGAAAGGGATTCCAATCATTTTCCCCAGACTTTCATATTCAAATTTATCCCCCTTTTTTTCAAGCTCATCATACATATTCAGCGCAGCTACAACCTTGATATCCATATCAATTAACTGTGTTGTCAGAAAGAGATTTCTTTCTATGTTTGAGGAGTCTAAGACATTTACGACAATGTCAGGTTTATGACCAATAATGTATTTTCTAACATAAAGCTCCTCAGGAGTATATGCTGTGAGGGAGTACGTGCCTGGCAGGTCTATCAGGTTTATCGTATAACCATCCAACGTTAGCTTTGCCTGTTTTGAATCAACTGTGACCCCACCATAATTACCCACATGCTCCTTAGACCCGGAAGCATAATTGAATATTGTTGTCTTTCCTGAATTTGGATTTCCTACAAGTGCAACATCTATTACTTTACCTCTTTTCTCAGCAGCATCTTTTAACGTCTGATCGTCAATAATTCCCTGATATGAACCCCTCTGACGATGACGATATTTTCTTGCATTCCCGGCTGTAATAACTTCAATGAGTTCTGCCTCACTCCTCCTGAGGGAGACCTCATATCCCAAAATATTATATTCAATGGGATCTTTTAGTGGTGCTTTTTTTATAACAGTAACAACCTTTCCACGAATAAATCCCATTTCGGTTATTCTCTTGCGAAAAGCTCCCCTTCCTCTTATTTTAACAATAACCGCCCGTTCACCCTGTTCAAGGTCTAATAGTGTCATTTGTTGCAATTTAGACTGAATACAAATTACGACAAAGATATTTTAATTTGGCAAATATTCAATAAACAAATTCTATTTAGAATACATTATCTTATCTTGTTGGTTTAGAATCACTTTTATTTATAAAACAACAAAATAGGAATCTAAATAAAAAACAAGAAACCGGAATTTGCATTTTTATAAATATATGATTTGACATTTTGCTTCAAACAGGATAGATTTATAGATTTAGATAAGATTTCTGAATATATTTAAATAATTTCATTGTTAGCTGAAGTACATTTTCCCCCTGATTTTCAGTGTTAATGGCTATTTACTAAAAATCCCAAATACAAACCAGTTTCCAAATATTAGAATAGCTTTGTCAAAATGAGAAATAATTTACAAACGGAGAATTATTAATAAATAGTTAATAACTAATGTATCATAGTCATAAATAGGGGTAAAGCGACCTCATTGGGTTATATACAATATACTATTTTACTTATGGAACTATATTTGCCTTGTTGCTTTTGGTAAAATAGGTCTGTATTAATACTGTAAAATATTTTTCATTTTTAGTAATTATGAAAACGGAGGTTGGTATTTAGGATGGTTACAAAAGAAGATACTGTAATAAATGAGTTAAAGCTTCGGATAAAACTTCTCGAAAAGCAGAACGACCAGATGGCTGAGGGAATGGATGAGAAGTTATTACTTTGGCTTGTTACGGAAATCATAGCTCAGGCTGACAACAAAGATAAATTGTTGTATCAGATACTGGAGAGAATTTCGGTAATCCGCGATGTACCTATCAGTTTATGCTGTGCTATTGAAAATAAAGATTATAAGGTCATATCAGGTTATCCCGCTAAAAGTATTACTGGCAATGATGATTGCCTGTTTTCCCTGTCAGACACCCTTATTGAAAAAATAGAAAATGGCCCGATTTATCTTTCAGGAGAGGAAATGGCAAAAGTGGGCTTTAGTATGAATACGGACCTTAACATCGAACCCGAAGCAATCTCAATATTTCCCTTTCATTGCAGGCCTATACCTTTTGGATTCATTATATTTATTGAGACTGAGCCTTCTAACAAAAATATTAAATTTTTCGGGAGTGTAATATCACGAATTCTCACAATTGCAGTTGACAAGATTGACAAGTTGGCCCTCCTGGAGGAGCAGATGGAGTCTGAGGAAGTTACAGATATTAAAATCAAAGAAGAAAACCTTGAGCTTTCCCATTTTAACAAACAACTAAAGAAAGATATCCGGGAAAGGAAGCGTAAGGAGAAGGAGCTTAATAAAGAAGTTACAATAGCTGAGGATAGTGATGAGCTAAAGACAACCCTCCTTAGCAATATCAGCCATGAAGTCAGGACTCCCTTAAACGGGATTCTGGGCTTTTCAGAGTTGCTACGGCAGGATGACATTTCGGCTGAGGAAAGAAATCAGTACATTAATATCATTAAGATAAGCGGCAAGTCAATTCTTAAAATTGTTGATGATGTTCTTGACCTTGGCAGGATTGAAACAAAGGAGATAGAGCTCCATCTGGAAGAATTTCCGGTTACTCATTTTCTGAATGAGTTGTACAATACCTACAAGGATGATGATCTCTATAAACAAAAAGAGAAAAATCTGGAACTACGCCTAAACGTAAACATCAGCAGCAATACTATAATTCGAACTGACAAAAGGCGTTTGAAGCAAATTCTTGATAACCTTATTGGTAATGCTATCAAATTCACGGAAGAGGGATATGTCGAGATTGGATGCAGGGTTAAGGAAAAGGACTTCACCGACAATGGATGGAAAGACCTACTGTTTTTTGTAAAGGACTCCGGCATAGGTATTCCAAAAAAGTTACAGGAAGCTGTGTTTGAAAAGTTTATGAAAATAGAGTACGACATTTCAAAACTATACGGCGGAACAGGTCTGGGACTTACAATAGCAAAAAAAGTTGTGGAGAAACTTGGTGGCAAAATTTGGCTCAACTCAACCTTGGGTGAAGGCTCAGAGTTATATTTCACAATGCCTGAATCTGTATTTATACCAGCAAAACAGGAGCCATCATTAACAACAATAGAGCTTAAGGGTAAATACAAGTGGGATGGAAAGACTGTTCTAGTGGTTGAAGATGACGAAATGAGTCTTATATTCCTTAATGAGATTTTAAAACCAACAGAAATCCACATCCTGCATGCAGTCAATGGCCAGGAAGCTATTCAAATGATCAGGAACCATCCAGAAATTGACCTGGTGCTTATGGATATTAAACTACCGAAAATAGATGGTTTTGAGGCCACAAGGAAGATCAGAAAAATAAGGAGCGATGTACCTATTATCGCCCAAACGGCCTACGCTATGGCTGATGACAAAAGAAAAAGCATTGAGGTAGGCTGCTCCGATTATATTACAAAGCCTGTCAACAGACAACTCCTTTTAAAAACTGCAGATAAGTTTCTTAATCCGTAGTGTTTAATCCGGATAATACCTGCGTGAAAGGCTTAATAATTAAAAAATATCATACGAATTATCTTCTTCAGTCGGGAGATTATTCAGTGTGATATAATGCAGGCTTTTAATTGCATTCACAATCCGCAATCCCCAATGTATCGGAAAAAGGCGCTTGAGTTCAGAAACCGCATTCTCTTTTGCATCCAAAGTGTTTTTTTGGTATAGCATCAAAAAATCTTTCAAGTCCTGATAAATGTCAGCAAAATGCTCTGCCAGGCTTCCTTTTATAGGATTATTCTCATTTACATCACTATTGTCAATAAACCAAAACTCATCGTCAGGCTGAAATATATTCCTAAGCTCATTAAACAAAATTTCCCAGTCCCCTTCTGTCACGAACCTTTCGTTAGCATCCGGATTTAAAACCTCAACATCAGGGAGTAATGTTCCTTTAATATAAAGCAAAGGACAAACTTTTTGCAGGTAATCAATTGCTTCTGTTTTGGAATAAGTTTCTATTTTTGCCAAAAAAATACAAAAATCGTTGGCGACAGTTATTATTTCAAATACGTTTTTTGAGTAAACGGGATGATTTGGAATCTCTGACATTATTGAAAATAATTTAGTAGTTAAAAAATAAAATGCAAAAATCAGAAAATTTTGTAATAAAAGCTTGCTTTTTGCGTTAAAATTAACTAATTTTGAAAAAAGAGTAAATATTATGTTTAATATGGACAAAAGAGTGTTGAAAAAAAGCGTGTACGATGAGTGTGAGAAAGCACAAATGGAAAAGATAAAACATCTGGAAAATGCTATGTCTGAAGCTGAGAGAGCTGCCCATGAAGATAAGAATACAACTGATATGTTCGATTCGCATATGATGCAGCTTATCAGAAAAAGAGATATGTTTGCCCAACAGTTAGAGCTGGAACTGGCAAATCTAAAAATACTTCACCGTGTGGATCAAACAATTCATCACGACAAGGTGGAGTTTGGGGCTGTTGTGTTTACTGATGTTCAAAAAGTTTTTGTTTCTATCGGTCTTGGTAAGGTAATTGTCGATAGCGACACATATTACGCAATATCTCTCAAAGTACCTTTCTATCTGGCTATGGATGGGAAAAGGATTGGGGATACTTTTGATTTCCGAGGAAAAACGATAAAAATCCTTGATATTTTCTAAATTACACTCAGATTATTTCTGAATTAATTACTTTTGCCCATCACATAATTATTAATAATGTTTAATATCTTAGGTTCACTAATAAGACAGTTTGTATTTTACATGCTGTTTATTGCCATTACACGTGCAATATTCCTATTGTATTATACCAGATTAATTATTGATGACAATATCAGGCTTAGCGAAGTCCTGGCATCATTTACTCATGCTTTAAGGCTTGATGCTGTAGCTGCAAGCTATATGGTTATTTTTCCATTTCTAATACTTGTTATACAGTCGATTTACAGTCCTAAATGGCTTAATATCATCAACAAAGTTTACACCGCCATCATCTTGTCTGCTTATTCATTGATAACTACTGCCGAACTTGGCATTTATGGGGAATGGAAAACAAAACTACCTGCAAAGGCACTGAACTACTTCGATCATCCGGACGAAATCTACAATACTGCTCCTACAGGGACATTCATTCTATTGATATCACTTTTTCTTATTCAGGTTGGAGGCTCATTTTATCTCTACAACAGTTTTTTTTACAAGAATCTCGTTAATGTAAAACGTAACTGGATATTCACCATCTTGTTTTTCATCCTCACTCCAGGATTTATTCTGATGGGATTGCGTGGGGGTGTGCAAGAGATAGTGATAGTACAGAGTGATGCTTATTTCTCAAAACATAACATCCTGAATATTGCAGCAACCAACTCAGGTTATAACTTTATGCAGAGCTATTTTGAGAACAGGAATAATATGGATAAAAATCCATTTACATATTATAATCCTGAGGAAGCAAAACAGACTGTTTCGAAATTGTATGAGGTACCAAAAGATACAACCGATAAATTTCTTAAAGTTAAAAGGCCCAATATTGTTTTTGTAATTCTTGAAAGCTGGTCTGCGGACCTATTGGAAGAGCTTGGAGGCAAAAAGGGCATAGCACCTGAGATGTCGAAGCTGGCCAGCGAAGGACTGCTATTCACAAATATATATTCCAGTGCCGAACGTTCAGAACAAGGAATATCCTGTCTTTTCGGCGGATTTCCGGCACATCCTATATCCTGCTTTACAATTCAGCCAGACAAATATAAGCGAACACCAAACCTCAATCATATCCTAAAAAATGAGGGGTACTTCTCGTCATACTATTTTGGAGGGCAGCTTATTTATGGAAATATGAAAGGATACGTCTATTATAGCGGGTTTGACAGAATTGCAGAAATATATGACTTTCCCTCCGACATTCCACAGGGAAAACTTGGCGTTCACGATGCCTGGGTTTTCAACAGGCAACTCTTAGAAATTGATAAAGACAAGAAACCATTTTTCAGTGTAATGTATTCGTTAAGCACTCATGCACCATTTGATATGCCAATGACACACAGGAATTTTGTGGATGATAATTATCAAAACCTTTTTCTGAATTCAGCTTTCTATGCCGATAGCGTAATTGGAGATTTTATCAGAAAGGCAAAGACAAAGGAGTGGTATGATAACACTTTGTTCATATTTATTCCTGACCATAGTCACGATACATATAAAAAATGGGCTTACCCCTCCCCTGGTTATTGTAAAACTTTTATGCTGTTTTACGGGAATGTAATTGATGACAAGTTTAAGGGTCACACAATAGACAAGCTTGCGTCAAATGTGGATTTCCCTGCAACACTCCTTGCACAAATGGATTTGAATGCTTCTGAATTCAAATGGAGTAAAAATATTATGAACCCTTACACAAAAGAGTTTGCATACAATTCATTTGAAGAAGGAATTGGCTGGATACGCCCATGGGGATACTTTTTTTATGATAATAACTACGAAACTTTCCGCAGCATTGAACTTCCTGACAGCCTTAAAACCCAGACTATCAAAGAAGGAAAATCATTTATACAGGTTGTTTTTCAGGATTATATGGATTTGTAACGGCAGTATTGCATACTAAAAAGTTTCTACAACCCTACCAAATAAAAATATCCTCCTTTTTCAAAGGCCTTTTTCCTTCGAGCCAGATAAAATTTTTGAGAAGAAGGTCATCGCCCTGCAATTCGCCTTCGGGAGGATACATATGGGAGTCAACATTTAAAATAGGCGTAATACCTTTTATCTGGTTACTGTCGAGATATATTCTCATATCGCTTGATAGTGATTTATTGATACCCATAAGCCTTTTGTATTCATCTCTGACAAAATAGAGAGATTCTGAATTACCCCATATCTTTATCACCTTCATCTCATTATTCTTAAAATAACTTACCAATAACCGGCCTTTAATCTGGTTATATGTTTTTTTCACAGAATCATCAATAGAGATAATAAAGGCAGAGTTGATAAGAGCGAGTGTATCAACCTGATTATTGCTGAGTGCTATTCTGATTGAGTCTGCTGTAAGCTGATTCTGCTCAGACCATAATACAGGCGAATTAAACAGGAAAATTGTCGAGTCCGAAAAGCTGTAAACCAGCGAATCACACATCCCCTGCATATCATTTCTAAAGAATTTCATTTTGTGATACGCAAGCATATATTCGGGACTTTGTGTACTGTCGAAATGAATCCAAAGGGTATCAGAATGAAGAAACAGCGAGTCTTTTTTGTCAATCATAATAGCAACGGCACTGTCGGTAACAAATGAAAATCCAGCCCGCCTTTTAAACTCGCCATAGTTACCCTTTATCAACATTTGCTGAACAGTATCAAGCAATGACACATTGCCATAAGCAAGGCCAAAGTCGGTATTGCGGTCGTAATATAAAGTATCACCGCTCAGCTTTTGCTCTTTTGTAATGATATATGCATTTTGGCTAAAAAATGATTTATCGGTTTTTGTATTGTACCAACCATTTTCGCAATACACCAGATTACTGTCGCTTGTAATAGTTGTGGGGCCATAAAAGAAAGACTGCTCTGATTCAACTTCATAGTTAAGAGAATCGCAATCCATTACATAACGTGAATTTGTCAGGACAACACTATCGCTAAATATCGCTTTTCTAGTATTTGTGTAATAGTATCCCCTTCTGCTAACAAGATTATTCGCAGTGTCTATTATCTCTCCACCGGTCAAATACCAGGCATAATTATTAATACGATCGTACCATAAATGGTCAGTATATAATTTTGCCCTGCTGTCTATTAGCCTGACATTGTGGTGTAGCTCTGCAATCTTATTGTCACCATTATAATTAAGGATATCACTATATATATTTAAAGTATCTGAAACCTTAATATGAACATTACCAAATCCGTCGAAGCTATTTCTTTTTTCATTCAGGTGAACGCTGTCGCAGTAGAGGTAGGTACTATCGTGTAACAGTATAACATTTCCCACGAGCCGCTGAATTTTATCCTTCCCCTGTTTACCTGCTTTCAGGTCATCCGCTCTGATAATCTTCACTTTCGAGGGTTTTTGGGCAACAGCATACGAAAAGGCTACAAAAGAAAACAGAAAAAGCAAAGCAGAATATTTTACTGCCTGATGATTCAATATCTTAAAGGATGATGTTAACATATAGCTACAAATGTATAAAAAAAAGCAATCCTGCTAAAGATTGCTTTTGTGTTACTTCAAATTATGCCTCAGCCGGTGGGCCACCAAGGTTCAGCGGGAACTGCTGTTCCCTTTCAGGCATCTTTATCTCACCGTGCATAGCTTCAAACTTAGTAATATTCTCTTTCAGAGCTTTAAAAAGTCTTTTTGCATGCTGAGGAGTCAGAATAATCCTTGATTTCACCTTTGCCTTAGGTATGCCGGGCATCATCCTAATAAAATCAACAACAAACTCAGAATGTGAGTGAGTTATTATTGCTAAATTTGAATATATTCCGTCAGCCATTTCAGGACTGAGTTCTATATTTATCTGATTATTATTTTTATCTGACATTTGTTCTGTTTTAAATGTTATTCGTCATCATCTTTAGCTGCCATCAATGCTTCATACTCTTCGCGTGACCCAACAATGAGATCTTCATACTCTCTAAGTCCTGTACCGGCTGGAATAAGGTGTCCGACAATTACATTCTCCTTCAGGCCCATCAGGCTGTCACTCTTGGCATTAATTGCTGCCATAGTAAGCACTTTGGTTGTTTCCTGAAACGATGCAGCCGAAATCCAGCTATTTGTCTGCAATGAAGCTTTTGTAATACCCTGTAACACCTGACGAGCAGTAGCCGGTTTGGCTTCTCTCGCATCAATTACGTTAATGTCCTTACGCCTAAGTTGCGAATTTTCTTCTCTAAGATTCCTGGCACTGACTATCATACCAGCTTTATAAACAACCGAGTCTCCAGGATCGTCAATTACTTTTTTACCAAAGATATTGTCATTCTCCTCCATGAACTCAATTTTGTTCACAAGTTCTCCTTCAAGGAATTTGGTATCACCCGGATCAGCAACTTCCACCTTACGCATCATCTGGCGCACAATTGTTTCAAAGTGTTTATCATTAATCTTAACACCTTGCAAACGGTAAACTTCCTGAATTTCATTAACAATGTATTCCTGAACCTTCATTGGTCCTTTAATTGCAAGAATATCGGCAGGAGTCATAGCACCTTCTGACAGAGGCGTTCCGGATTTAACATAGTCATTCTCCTGAGCAAGTATCTGTTTTGAAGTTGAGATAAGATAGCGTTTCTCTTCACCTGTTTTCGAGGTAATGATAACTTCACGGTTACCTCTTTTTAGTTTCTTACCGAAAGAAACAACACCATCAATTTCAGCAACTTTTGCAGGATCTGATGGATTCCTTGCCTCGAACAACTCCGTTACTCTTGGCAGGCCTCCGGTGATATCACCTGATTTACCAATAGCTCGCGGAATTTTCACAAGAATATCTCCGGCTTTGAGTTTAGCTCCCTCTTCAACAAAAATGTGAGCACCAACCGGAATATCGTATGATTTTACCTCTTCATTTGAACCAGATAAAATTTTGATAGTCGGATTTTTGTTTTTCTGACGTGATTCAACAATTACCTTATCGTGATAACCTGTCTGCTCATCTGATTCAACTCTGAAAGTCAACCCTTCAACAATATTCTCAAATTTAACCTTTCCTTGAACTTCAGAAAGAATAACGGCATTATACGGATCCCAATCTGCAATAATCTCACCTTTTTTAACCTTTTTACCGTCTCTCACAAATAATTTTGCACCATACGGAATATTACCGGATGCAAGAATAATCCCTGTGTTCTCATCAAGAATTCTCATTTCAGCAGAACGTCCAAGAACGATGTCATATTTTTTCTTTTCAGAATCAGTATATTCTACAAAGCGAAGCTCATCAATCTCAAGTTTTCCAGAATATTTGGCTTCAATTCTTGATGTAATAGCAACATTGGATGCAGTACCCCCAACGTGGAATGTACGAAGTGTAAGCTGTGTACCAGGCTCACCAATCGATTGAGCAGCAATTACACCTACAGCCTCACCTTTCTGAACCATCTTACCTGTTGCAAGGTTACGACCATAACACTTAGCACAAACACCGCGCTTCGACTCACATGTTAATACTGATCTGATTTCAACCTCTTCTATAGGAGAATTTTCTATAATCCTGCCAATTTCTTCTGTTATTTCCTCTCCACCATTAATTACTAATTCTCCTGTTTGAGGATGATAAATATCATGAAGTGTTGTACGGCCAAGTATTCTATCAAATAAAGTTTCAACAACTTCCTCATTTTTCTTTAATGCGGATGTACGTAAGCCTCTTAAAGTACCACAATCAAAGCTGGTAATTACAACATCCTGAGATACATCAACCAAACGACGGGTAAGGTAACCGGCATCAGCAGTTTTAAGAGCTGTATCGGCAAGCCCCTTACGAGCTCCGTGAGTTGAAATAAAGTACTCAAGTACAGAAAGACCTTCTTTAAAATTTGACAAAATCGGGTTTTCAATAATTTCACCACCTTTAGCTCCCGATTTTTGTGGTTTTGCCATCAAGCCTCTCATACCAGATAACTGACGGATTTGCTCTTTTGAGCCCCTTGCACCAGAGTCAAGCATCATATAAATAGGATTAAATCCTTGCCTGTCTTTGGTAATGTTATTCATGAGGGTTTGTGTCAGTTTGGAGTTGGTATGTGTCCAAATATCAATTATCTGATTATATCTTTCGTTATTAGTAATGAACCCCATATTATAGTTATTCATTACCTCATCAACCTCAGCATTTGCCTGACTTATCAGCTCTTCTTTAATCTCTGGTATTACCACATCACCCATTGTAAATGACAACCCACCTTCAAAAGCCATCTTAAATCCAAGATTTTTTATATTATCAAGAAAAGTAGACGTTGTGGCTGTACCTGACAGTTTTATTATATTTCCAATAATATCTCTCAATGATTTCTTTGTAAGAAGCTCATTAATAAAACCAAATTCTTTTGGAACTACCTGATTGAAAAGAACTCTTCCAGCGGTTGTTTCAATGAGTTTTTCTTTTAATTCGCCATTTTCACTCACTACAACTTTACACTGTATTATTGCATGTATATCAAGTTTCTTCTCATTATGTGCAATAATAACTTCATCTTGTCCATAAAATATAGAACCTTCACCTTTGATTGGTAATTCCGGCGTACTTTTTCTTGATTTGGTCATATAATATAACCCAAGAACCATGTCTTGCGAAGGTACTGCAATAGGAGCACCATTTGCCGGGTTAAGAATATTATGAGATGCAAGCATAAGAAGCTGTGCTTCAAGAATAGCTGCATTTCCCAATGGAACATGAACAGCCATCTGGTCACCATCGAAGTCAGCATTAAAAGCAGTACAAACGAGTGGGTGCAACTGAATAGCTTTACCTTCAATAAGTTTTGGCTGAAATGCCTGGATACCAAGACGGTGAAGTGTAGGAGCCCGGTTAAGCATAATAGGATGTCCTTTAAGAATATTTTCCAGAATATCCCAAACAACAGGGTCTTTTCTATCAACAATCTTCTTAGCAGATTTTACAGTCTTCACAATGCCTCTTTCCAGCATTTTTCTAATGATAAAAGGTTTAAACAGCTCGGAAGCCATACCTTTTGGTAATCCGCACTCATTTAGTTTAAGTTCCGGTCCTACCACGATAACCGAACGGCCGGAGTAGTCAACCCTTTTTCCGAGAAGATTCTGACGAAAACGTCCCTGCTTCCCTTTCAGTGAGTCACTTAATGATTTAAGGGCCCTGTTCGACTGAGTTTTAACAGCATTAGCTTTTCTTGAGTTATCGAGCAATGAATCAACAGCTTCCTGTAACATACGCTTTTCATTACGCATTATCACATCGGGAGCTTTAATCTCAATCAGCCTTTTAAGCCTGTTATTTCTAATAATAACCCTTCTGTAAAGGTCATTCAGGTCGGATGTGGCAAAACGTCCACCATCAAGAGGCACCAACGGCCTAAGCTCAGGTGGAATAACAGGTACTATCTTGACAATCATCCATTCGGGACGATTCTCAATTCTCTTTTGTCCATCACGAAAAGCTTCATAGACCTTAAGACGCTTAAGGGCTTCCTGCTTACGTTGTTGAGAAGTTTCGGTATTTGCCTTATGTCTTAACTCATAAGAAACTTTATCAAGATCAAGTCTTTCCAACAAATCGTGAAGAGCCTCAGCTCCCATTTTTGCAATAAACTTATTTGGATCTGAATCGTCAAGATGCTGATTGTCGGGAGGCAAAGCTTCAATGATATCAAAATATTCTTCTTCCGTAAGGAAATCAAGATATTTAATATCATCCTGCTCTTTTATTCCAGGATTTATTACTACATAACGTTCGTAATAAATTATCATATCGAGTTTCTTAGTCTGAAGACCAAGTAAAGCTCCGATTTTATTAGGTAATGAACGGAAAAACCAGATATGTACAACAGGTACAACAAGGTGAATATGCCCCATACGCTCTCTACGTACTTTTTTCTCGGTAACTTCAACTCCACAACGGTCACAAACAATACCTTTATATCTGATTCTTTTGTATTTACCACAATGACATTCCCAATCTTTCACAGGTCCAAAAATTCTTTCGCAGAACAAACCGTCTCGTTCAGGTTTGTATGTACGATAGTTAATAGTTTCCGGTTTTGTGACTTCACCATAAGACCTCTCAAGAATCATCTCGGGTGAGGCAATACTTATGGTTATCTTTGAAAATTCACTGGGAATTTTTTCTTCTTTTCTAAAAGCCATATTTATAAAGTGCTAATTACAGATTTAAAATAATAATAAACAACAACCAATTGTTAATCAAAAGATATCTTCAAACCAAGTCCGCGAAGCTCGTGAACAAGAACATTGAATGATTCAGGTACACCAGGTGTAGGCATATTCTCTCCCTTAACAATTGTTTCATAAGCTTTTGCCCTACCGACAACATCGTCGGATTTAACAGTTAGTACCTCTTGTAAAACATTTGCAGCACCAAATGCTTCAAGTGCCCAAACCTCCATTTCACCAAAACGCTGGCCTCCAAATTGTGCTTTACCACCAAGAGGTTGCTGTGTAATAAGCGAGTAAGGGCCAATTGAACGAGCGTGCATCTTATCATCAACCATATGATGCAGTTTTAACATATAGATGTATCCAACGGTAGCAGGCTGATCAAATCTCTCACCTGTGCCACCGTCATAGAGATAAACCATTCCATTTTCAGGAAGGCCTGCTTTTACCATATAATCATTGATGATATCCAAAGTTGCGCCATCAAAAATAGGAGTTGAAAACTTGACACCCAGATTTTTACCTGCCCATGCAAGGATAGTTTCGTAAATCTGTCCAAGGTTCATTCGGGAAGGTACACCAAGTGGATTCAATACAATGTCAACTGGTGTTCCATCCTCAAGAAAAGGCATATCTTCTTCGCGTACTATTCTTGCAACAATACCTTTATTTCCGTGACGACCTGACATCTTATCACCAACAGTAAGTTTACGTTTCTTGGCTACAAAAACCTTAGCCATCTTAACTATGCCGTTTGGAAGATCGTCACCAACACTAGCAACAAACTTTTTACGATTATGGATTCCAAGAATTTCTTTATACTTGATTGTATAGTTATTAATAAGCCTTTTAATCAAAGCATTCTTTGCCTTATCGGTTGTCCATTTATTGGAATTTACATTAAGAAAATCAATTCCCTGAAGAATCTTTTGAGTAAATTTCACCTTCTTTGGAACAGCCACTTCTTTAAACTTATTAAAAACACCCTGAGATGTTTTACCGCTTACCAAAACAGTAAGCTTATCAATAAGTTTGACTTTTAATTCCTCAATACTTTTTTGGTATTCGACATCAAGGACTTCAATAATCTCCTTCTCCTTTACTTTGGCTTTTCTATCTTTGATGGCCCTCGAAAAGAGTCTGTGATTAATAACAACACCTTTCATTGAAGGAGGAGCTTTAAGAGAAGCATCCTTTACATCACCTGCTTTATCTCCAAAAATAGCCCTTAGAAGTTTCTCTTCAGGTGTTGGATCAGACTCTCCTTTTGGTGTAATCTTACCAATAAGAATATCCCCCTCTCTTACTTCAGCGCCAATTCTGATAATACCTCTGTCGTCAAGGTCTTTGGTTGCCTCAGCACTAACATTAGGTATATCGGCAGTAAGCTCTTCCAACCCTCTTTTAGTATCTCTTACCTCAAGAGTGAACTCCTCAATATGAACAGATGTAAAAATATCTTCCTTAACAACACGTTCGGAAATAACAATAGCATCCTCAAAATTATATCCTTTCCAAGGCATAAAAGCAACCATGAGGTTTCTACCAAGAGCAAGTTCGCCTCCCTGTGTAGCATATCCTTCACAAAGAACCTGACCAGCCTTTACCTTATCCCCTTTTTTAACGATAGGACGAAGGTTAGTACTTGTATTTTGATTTGTACGCTTAAATTTAACCAGTTTATACGTTTTCAGATCATCCTCAAAACTAACCAGTTTATCATCTTCGTGTCTTGAATATCTAATTTTTATTTCATCCGCATCAACATATTCCACAATACCATCGCCTTCGGCATTAATAAGAACACGGGAGTCTCTGGCTACACGCCATTCCAGACCAGTACCAACAATCGGTGCTTCGGCATTAAGCAGCGGAACCGCCTGACGCATCATATTTGATCCCATTAGTGCACGGTTAGCATCATCGTGCTCAAGGAAAGGAATTAATGATGCTGCAATGGATGCTATCTGGTTTGGAGCAATATCAATAAGGTCAACATCTTTTTTATCAGTAATAGGATAATCAGCAAGATATCTAACCTTAATCTTTTCATTGATAAAATTACCGTCATCAGCCAGTTTAGTATTGGCCTGGGCAATAATTTTATCCTCCTCCTCCTCAGCAGTAAGATAAATTGGCTCTACATCAAGTTTCACCTTACCTTCATCAACATACTTATATGGAGTTTCAATGAATCCAAGTCTGTTGATTTTTGCATAAACACAAAGTGAGGATATCAGACCAATATTCGGGCCTTCAGGTGTTTCAATAGTACAAAGTCTTCCGTAGTGAGTGTAGTGAACGTCACGAACCTCAAATCCGGCTCTTTCTCTTGAAAGACCTCCAGGTCCCAGAGCAGAAACTCTTCTCTTATGAGTTAACTCTGCCAGTGGATTAGTTTGATCCATAAACTGTGACAACTGGTTAGTCCCAAAGAATGAGTTAATTACCGATGAAAGTGTTTTAGCATTGATAAGATCAGTTGGCGTAAACACCTCATTATCACGAACATTCATTCTTTCACGTATTGTTCTTGCCATCCGCGCAAGTCCAACACCAAACTGAGAATAAAGTTGCTCGCCAACTGTTCTTACTCTACGATTACTTAAGTGGTCAATATCATCAACATCAGTTTTTGAGTTAACAAGCTCAATCAGGTATTTAAGAATGTCAATAATATCCTCTTTTGTAAGCACTTTAACTGATGAGTCAATTTTCAGTCCGAGTTTCTTATTTATCCTGAAACGGCCAACTTCACCAAGGTCATATCTCTTATCTGAGAAGAAAAGTTTATCAATAATACCTCTTGCGGTCTCTTCATCAGGAGGTTCAGCATTACGCAACTGCCTGTAAATAAACTCAACAGCCTCTTTTTCAGAGTTAGCAGTATCCTTCTGGAGAGTATTAAATATTATTGAAAAGTCGTTAGCAATAGTTTCATCTCTGTGAAGAAGAATTGTTTTTACACCCGATTCAATAATCTGACTAATATGCTCACTTTCCAGTATTGTTTCTCTGTCAATGATCATCTCAGTTCTTTCAATCGAAACAACTTCTCCGGTGTCTTCATCAACAAAGTCTTCAATCCAGGAACGGACAACTCTTGCAGCCAATTTACGGCCAAGAACTCTTTTTAGCCCGCTTTTTGAAACTTTAATCTCTTCTGCAAGATCAAAAATTTCAAGAATATCTTTATCACTCTCGAACCCAATAGCTCTGAGTAACGTTGTAACAGGCAGTTTCTTTTTCCTGTCAATATAGGCATACATTACATTATTAATGTCGGTAGTGAATTCCATCCAGGAGCCTTTAAAAGGGATAATCCTGGCTGAATACAACGTTGTACCGTTTGCATGCTGATGCTGACCAAAAAATACTCCGGGGGATCGGTGCAATTGAGAAACAATTACCCGTTCCGCTCCGTTTACAATAAAGGTACCCTTTGGAGACATATAGGGAATCATTCCAAGATAAACATCCTGTATGATTGTCTCAAAGTCCTCGTGATCGGGATCGGTACAATATAACTTTAATTTTGCTTTAAGAGGGACACTATAAGTCAGGCCTCTCTCAATACATTCCTCAATAGAGTATCTTGGAGGATCGACAAAATAGTCAAGAAATTCCAACACAAAATTATTTCGTGAATCTGTAATTGGAAAGTTCTCACTAAAAACTTTATAAAGTCCTTCATTTCCCCTATCTTCCGGATTTGTTTCCAACTGGAAAAAATCCTGAAATGACTTTAGCTGAATATCAAGTAAATCAGGGTAATCGTACTTGATTTTTGTTTTGCTGAAACTAATTCTTTCTTTGGTTGTAGTCAAGGCACAAAAGGATTTAATGATTAAAAAAGATAATTATTGAACTAAAAACATATAAATATGAAATTAGACCACCCCCCATTTTTGCAAATGGAAGAAGCGGTCTAACTTCTCAACAAAAGGTGATATGTTTACTTAACTTCAACCTCGGCGCCAGCCTCTTCCAATTGTTTTTGAAGAGCATCAGCTTCATCTTTAGTAACACCTTCCTTGATAGCTTTAGGAGCAGAATCAACCAATTCTTTTGATTCTTTAAGTCCCAGACTAGTTAATTCTTTAACTAATTTAACAACAGCCAGTTTTGATTGGCCAGCAGCTTTAAGAATAACATCGAATGATGTTTTTTCTTCAGCAGCTTCGCCGTCTCCAGCAGCAGGCCCGGCAACTGCAACAGCAGCAGCAGCAGGCTCAATGCCATATTCATCTTTCAAAATCTGAGCTAATTCATTTACTTCTTTAACAGTTAAATTTACCAATTCTTCTGCAAATTTTTTTAAGTCAGCCATTTTATTATAAATTAATTGTTTTTGTATTTTAATTATTTGTTATTTACTGTTTATTCTGCCTTTTCCGACAGAGTTTCAAGAATTCCTGATAATTTTTGACCACCAGACTGGAGACCTGAAATAACATTTTTCGCCGGTGATTGAAGCAGAGCAATAATATCTGCAATCAATTCATTTTTCGACTTAATGTTAACCAGAGTTTCAAGTTGATCATCACCCAGGTAGGTAACCTCTTCTACGTATGCCCCTTTCAAAGCAGGCTTTTCGCCCTTTTTCCTAAATTCCTTAATCAATTTGGCAGCAGCATTACCTGCATCACCAAACATCAGAGATGTAGGGCCTTTAAGACCTTCGTAGAGTTCTTCAAGGTTTTTTTCCGATTGGTCCATTGCTCTTTTGAGCAATGTATTTTTGACCACTGTCAACTCAATATTCTTTTTAAAGCAAAGCCTTCTCAGATCGCTGGTATCTTCAGCATTTAATCCGGAAGCATCAGCTAAATAAATGTACTCATTAGCATTTAATTGCTCTGTTAAGCTTTCTATAAGTTGATTTTTTTCCTCTTTTGTCATATCTGAATCATTTTACCTTTTAATAGCGATGAGTAATTACACCGTCTTAGGATCGATTTGTATGCCCGGACTCATCGTACTCGATAAGAATATGGACTTCATGTATATACCTTTGGAAGCACTTGGTTTAAGCTTGATAATTATATTCATCAGTTCTTGTACATTTTCTGCTATCATCTCCTCAGTAAATGATACTTTAGCAACAGCAGCATGGATAATTCCTGATTTATCAACCTTAAAGTCAATCTTACCAGCCTTAACATCTTTTACCGCTTTCCCAATCTCCATGGTAACAGTACCACTTTTTGGGTTTGGCATAAGACCTCTGGGCCCTAAGATTCTACCAAGTTGTCCAACTTTAGACATTACACTAGGCATTGTAATGACAACATCAATGTCAGTCCAACCACCTTTTATTTTTTGAACATATTCATCAAGTCCGACATAATCGGCCCCGGCGGCTTTAGCTTCATCCTCTTTATCAGGAGTACACATAACAAGAACCTTAATTTCCTTACCCGTTCCATGAGGAAGGGCAACAGTTCCTCGCACCATCTGATTAGCTTTTCTTGGATCTACACCCAAACGAATATCCAGGTCAACCGACGCATCAAAGCTTGTATAGGTAACATCCTTAACAATCTTAACAGCTTCGGATACTGAATAAAAACCATCTTTATCGAATTTCGCTAAAACTTCCTTACGTTTTTTAGTTAATTTGGCCATTTCCCGCTTTTTATAAATTCTACTAACTTAACTCCACATTAATTATCTCCAAATGGAGGTGTCCCTTTAATTGTTATACCCATACTACGGGCTGTACCAGCTACCATTTTCATTGCGGAATCAACGGTGAATGCATTTAAATCAACCATTTTATCTTCTGCAATAGTCTTTACCTGATTCCAGGTAACAGCAGCAACTTTAGTCCTGTTAGGTTCAGGCGAGCCTTTTTTAAGTTTGGCAGCCTGTAATAATTGAACGGCAACAGGTGGAGTTTTAATAATAAAATCAAAGGACTTATCGCGATACACAGTAATGATCACTGGCAAAACCTGCCCTGCTTTTTCCTGTGTACGAGCGTTGAACTGCTTACAAAACTCCATAATATTCACACCTTTAGCACCCAATGCAGGTCCTACCGGTGGTGATGGGTTTGCAGCTCCACCTCTGATTTGTAACTTGATTAAACCACTTACTTCTTTAGCCATGTTAAATATTTAACTTTAAAATTGTTTACTAACGCGTAACAGCTCATAGACAATGCAATTTATTAGTTTAAAAACCTACTCTTTCTCAACCTGCATAAATCCTAGTTCCAGAGGCGTTTTTCTACCGAAAATCTTAACCATCACTTTCAACTTTTTCTTCTCCTCATTAATCTCTTCGATAATACCACTAAAACTATTAAAAGGTCCGTCAACAACCTTTACGCTCTCACCAACGATATAAGGTATATTAACTTCTTCACCCTGTTCTGCAAGTTCATCAACTTTTCCAAGTATTCTTTTAACCTCTGATAGTCTTAAAGGGGTCGGTTCACCCTGAGTCCCTAAAAAACCAATTACATTAGGAATGCTCTTAATGGTATGAGGTATTTCTCCAACTAATGTAGCTTCAATAAGGATATATCCCGGGTAAAGGTTTCTTTCTTTACTAACCTTCTTTCCGTTTCTTATTTGATATACTTTCTCCAGAGGAATAAGGATATTTGAAATGTAATCATCCAGATTTAACCGATTGATTTCGCTTTCCAGATACTCCTTAACCTTCTTTTCCTTCCCACTTATCGCTCTAACGACGTACCACTTTTTTACTTGTTCGCTCATTCCTAATTGTAGATTGAGATAAAAATATTATACTGCACAGAATTAAAAATTATCATAAAAGACCTCCAAAATATTCTGAAATGAAAAATCCATAATGTAAACGACAGTAGCGATGATGAGGGAAGCAACAGACACAACAATCGCACTATTTTGAAGTTCGCTCCATGTAGGCCAGGAAACTTTATGAATTAATTCATCGTAGCTTTCCTTAACGTAAGTTTGTATTTTAAACTTTGCCATTTATCTAAACTTTTTAAGCACGGGTGGTAGGATTCGAACCCACGACTCCTGGTTTTGGAGACCAGAGCTCTACCAGCTGAGCTACACCCGTATTATACTTATATTAGAACGAATAATATTTGCATATAAAGGTATTCCGAAATTTCGGAATACCTTTTTATGTCAAATACATTTATTATCTTAATTTATTCAATAATTTCTATTACCTGTCCGGCACCTACTGTTCTACCACCTTCACGAATAGCAAACCTTAGGTTCTTAGCCATAGCAACTTCTGCAATCAGTTTAACTTCAACTGTCAGGTTATCTCCAGGAAGTACCATCTCAATACCATCAGGAAGAATAATTTCACCAGTCACGTCGGTTGTTCTGAAATAGAATTGAGGACGATAGTTGTTATGGAATGGTGTATGTCTTCCACCTTCTTCTTTCTTCAGGATATAAACCTCAGCTTTGAAGTGTGTGTGTGGCTTAATTGAACCGGGATGAGCTATAACCATACCACGGCAAATTTCCTTTTTATCAATACCTCTCAGCAGCAGACCTGCATTGTCACCGGCTTCACCTCTGTCGAGAATTTTACGGAACATTTCAACACCCGTACAAACTGATTTCAGTTTTTCAGCACCAAGACCGATAATTTCAACAGACTCACCAACATTGATAACGCCTTGCTCAATTCTACCTGTTGCAACAGTACCTCTACCTGTAATTGAGAATACATCCTCAACAGGCATTAGGAATGGTTTGTCAACATCACGCTTAGGCAAAGGAATCCAGGTATCACAAGCTTCCATCAATTCCAGAATTGGAGGAATCCATTTTTCTTCCTTATTAAGAGCACCTAGAGCAGAACCTTGAATTATAGGAGTATTGTCACCGTCAAATTCGTAAAAGCTCAACAGTTCTCTTATTTCCATATCAACGAGTTCGAGAAGTTCGTCATCGTCAACCATATCAACCTTGTTCATAAAAACAACTAATTTTGGAACACCAACCTGACGTGCAAGAAGGATATGCTCACGAGTTTGAGGCATAGGGCCATCAGTAGCAGCAACAACAAGGATAGCACCGTCCATCTGAGCAGCACCTGTTACCATATTCTTAACATAGTCAGCGTGACCCGGACAGTCAACGTGTGCATAATGCCTGTTAGTTGTTTCGTATTCTACGTGTGCAGTATTAATTGTAATACCTCTTTCTTTTTCCTCGGGAGCATTATCAATTTCATCAAATGATTTAAATGTTGCTAATCCTTGGTCCTGAAGATTAAGAGTAATAGCAGCGGTTAAAGTGGTCTTACCATGGTCAACGTGACCGATAGTTCCGATATTAACGTGCGGTTTTGAACGATCAAATGTTTCTTTAGCCATATCAAAAAATTTATTATAAAAGTTTGCAAATATTGATTTAAAGTTAAAATATACACAGAGCCATTGACGAGAATTGAACTCGTGACCCCTTCCTTACCAAGGAAGTACTCTACCCCTGAGCTACAATGGCAACAGAGCGGGAGACCGGGCTCGAACCGGCCACCTATAGCTTGGAAGGCTATCGCTCTA
>JAOZLR010000082.1:5375-9319 GCA_029934735.1 Bacteroidales bacterium | reverse complement strand
GTAGAATAGCCTTCAAGAAAATCAATTGTCTTTATTTCACCTCCTTTTGCAAGAACAATATCAGCACCAACAATATCTTCCGGCATATAATCGCTACCTTTGACAAGTATGTCTGGTTGAACCTGTTTTATAAGATCGTAGGGTGTGCCTTCATCAAACAAAACAACAGCATCAACAAACTGCATAGCTGCAAGGATAATTGCTCTTGCATTTTCATCATTTACCGGCCTGTTTTCTCCCTTTAACCTTCTGACAGAGTCGTCGGTGTTAAGGCCAATGAGTAAAATATCTCCAAGATCTTTGGCTTTTGAAAGATAATCAATATGCCCGGCGTGAATAATATCGAAGCAACCGTTTGTAAAAACAATTTTTTTGTCCTGAAATTGCCATAATGCAAGTTGAGACTTTAGGTTTTTGCTACTTAATATTTTCTGTTTCAGGCTCATTCTTTTTATTATTTAATAAAGGTAATAGAATCATTGCTACAAAACCAGATACTATTATCATTAATGTCTGACCTGTCCATAACAGCCAGCCCATTGCATAACCTTTTGTTTGTGGGATATAAAAAATAAGGAGTATTTCAGCAACAATCCAGGGATAAATTCCAATACCACCTTGTACTACAATAATTCCAATAGATCCAAAAGCCAACACAGCGAGAGCTACATTAAGTCCAAGGTTACTTGTCTCTGGCAGGCTGAAAAATACAACCCATGCCATTAGAAGGTACATAAACCAGATAAATATCGAATGAAAGATAAACCAAAAAGGTTTTTTAATTTTTGTCAGAGACTTTAGCCCTTCGACAAAATCAAGAATTATGCTTTTTATTTTTTTGTAAAATGTATAACCTGATATCTTGTGCCTGAATTTAAAAAACAAAATAATAATTGCTAAAATAATCAAACCGGAAACGATATATAATCTTCCTGGATGCTGAAGCTCGTGATATTTTTCGATTGCATTTTTTGCAATTGTAGTCTCTTTAAATTTTGCAAACTTATCGAAGTTTATGATGAGTGTTAGCACAAAAACCAGTAACAGACTAATCATATCTATTGCTCTTTCCGTAACCACAGTTCCGAAAGATTTTTGCAGAGGTATTTTTTCATATTTGGTTAATACACCACACCGTGTAACTTCTCCGAGACGAGGGATAGCAAGATTCGCCAAATAACCAACCATTAGTCCCAGAAAAGCGTTCTTAAATTTTGGTTTATATCCCATTGGCTCCATAAGAATCATCCAGCGCAATGTTCTGCTTATATGGCTCATCAATCCAAGCACCATAGAGAATAGAATCCAATAGTAATTGGCATTAAAGAAAGTGTTGATAATTTCTTTTCTATCTTCAGGTGAGATATTTCTCATGAAAATCCAAATAAAAAACACACCTATTCCAAGGAAGAAGATGAGTTTGATAGCTATCAACAGACCCTTTTTCAAAAGAATTACTTTAGGTTATTATTGTCGTCAGGGAATACAATCACTGGTTTGAAATTTTTGGCATCCTCAAAAGGCATTAAGGCATAAGAAACGATTATTACCTTATCGCCAATAGCTGCTTTACGTGCTGCCGCTCCATTAAGTGAAATAATGCCTGACCCTCTTTCGCCTTTTATAACGTAAGTTTCCAGCCTTTCGCCGTTTGTGATATTGTAAATACTCACCACCTCATTTTCGATAAGGTTAACGGCGTTCATCATATCTTCATCAATGGCGATACTGCCAATGTAATTAAGGTCTGATTCCGTTACGGTCGCCCTGTGAATTTTTGATTTTAAAACATTAATTTGCATGACGGGGCAAAGTTACGAAAATAAAATAATATTGTCAATTAAACGTACATTTCCAACTTGAACAGCTATGCAAGTAATTACATTTTTACTTCCAAGCCAGGTTGTTAGTGGTTCAAGGGTGTACATATCAACAATTTCAAAGTATTCAAGCTTCATATTTTTTCGCTTAAATTCCCTTTCAACATAATTTTTTAATTCGTGAATAGGTTGAAATCCAGCCTGAACCTTAATAAATTTTAAAGTTTTGTATATTAATGAAGCCTGTTTTCTTTCCGATTTAGAGAGTAGTTCATTTCTCGAACTCATTGCAAGCCCGTTTTTCTCTCTAACAATAGGACAGGGTACCAGCTCAACAGGACAGTCGAAATCTTTTATCATTTTGTGAATGATGAGAAGTTGCTGAAAGTCTTTTAACCCAAAATATGCTCTGTCAGGTTCAATAATCTTAAAAAGCTTTTTTACTACAGATGCAACTCCGTTAAAATGTCCCGGCCTGAACTCGCCTTCCAGCACCTTATCAAGGTTGCCAAAATCAAATTCTGTAGTATCAGGTTCGGGATACATCTCTTCAACTGACGGATGAAATACAACGTTGCAACCTTGCTCTTCAAGTTTCTTTAAATCCGTTTCCAGAGTCCGGGGGTACTTTTCCAGATCCGACTGGTTATTAAATTGAGACGGGTTTACGAAAATACTTGCAACTACCAAATCATTCTCTTCTTTCGCTTCTCTAAACAAAGAAAGATGTCCTTCGTGAAGAGCGCCCATAGTTGGGACAAACCCGATTGTTAACCCTTCATCTTTTTTCGTTTTCAGGTACTCTTTTATATCATTTACTGTTTCAAATATCTCCATTTTCAGGCTTGTATTTTTAATTATTTAATATTTTATAAATATCTTCTTCCAGCGACATATTAGGTGTTTCCACAATCCTGCCTTTTTCAGTGCCATCTATTAAAAAAACAAATGTTGGGACACGTTCAATATCCAGGTTTGAAACATCAACATCGCCGGCAGTTTTGTTCCTGTCAACACAAATTATTTTAACGGAGTTAGTATTATATTCCAGTTTGTCCAGGATTTTATATAAACGGGGTACTTCCCTATGGCTGTCAGAACACCAGGTGCCAAGTACAACAACAATGTCATACCGGTAAATTTTATTCTTTAACTCATTAATTACTTTCTGTTCAGGAGCATAATTGGTGTAATAATATATAAAATAATTTCCGAATTCTCCTGTTTGTAACTGGTGGCGGGTTACCTTACCGATTAATATCTCCTCTTTCGCGGTACTATCCACAATTGTATCGGTTTGTGCCGAAGCCGGTAATTGCATCAATGCAATTAGAAATACAGTTATTATAAACGATGCTTTCATTATAAATCTATTTTAATAAAAAGTTGGCTGCAAAGATAAGATAATATTGAGCCTGTTATAAATATCAGACATCAAATAAACTGATATTAAACGGGGATTAGATAACAACACGCATTTCACTTAAAATCTAACTATTAGAAAAACAGAGCAAGAGAGCTATTCAAATTCAATTAGGAGTTGGTTTTTTGTAACCATATCACCATTTTTGACCAAAATAGATTTCACGATTCCGTTGGACGGTGAAAGGAGCTCATTTCTCATTTTCATCGCTTCAAGAATCAACAATTTGTCGCCCTCTTTCACATTTTTGCCAGATTTTATGTAAACTTTCTTAATTGTTCCCGGAATAAAAGCTGTAATTTTTTTAATATCCTTTTTTTCATACGGCTTTCGCGACTGATACTTTTTTGTAAGTATTGTCCGGTACTTAATATCTTCTATGAGCAGAGATTTGTATGACACTTTTTTAACTTTCTTAGTTAGTACATCATTTTCTTTCATAAAATAAAAATAAGTTATTAGAATGGTGGAATACCATGTTTTTTCTTTGGTATCTGTACTGTTTTCGATTCTGAGATTTCCAGTGCATGTACCAAAAAATTCCTTGTTTCATATGGCTCAATTACAGCATCGATATAACCATATGCAGCTGCAACATACGGATTTGCAAATTTATTTTTATATTCTTTAACTTTTTGTTTGCGGATATCATCGGGATTTTCTGCATTTTTAATTTCGTTTCTGAAAATAATATTTGCAGC
>JAOZLR010000082.1:2186-5275 GCA_029934735.1 Bacteroidales bacterium | reverse complement strand
TATCATCGGGATTTTCTGCATTTTTAATTTCGTTTCTGAAAATAATATTTGCAGCCCCTTCAGGTCCCATTACCGCAATTTCTGCTGTTGGCCATGCACAAACAAAATCTGCTCTCAGGTGATGCGAGCACATTGCAATATAGCCGCCGCCATATGCTTTACGCATTATGACAGTAATTTTTGGTACTGTAGCTTCCGAATAAGCATAAAGTAGCTTGGCTCCATGTCTGATAACACCTGCATGTTCCTGATCAACGCCAGGAAGGTAACCCGGCAGGTCAACCAATGTTACAAGCGGAATATTGAAAGAATCGCAGTATCTTATAAACCGGGCCGCCTTGTCTGATGAATCCACATCCAAAACCCCAGCTAAAACGAGAGGTTGATTTGCAACGAAACCCACTGTTTGTCCAGCAATTCTTGCAAAGCCAATAACAATGTTAGCAGCAAATAACTCCTGAATTTCAAAAAACTCAGAATCATCGCAGATAGCTTTAATTATATCTCTAACATCATAGGGCTGCCGGGGATCAGCTGGCATTATGTTGTCTATCTTATACTGCCGTGTTTTTGGAGGCCTTTTGGGGAAGGTTTCTGCCTTTCTTTCATTATTCCAGGGAATAAAACTGAAAAGATGCTTTATCTGACTGAAACTTTCATCCTCACTCTCAGCATAAAAATGAGCATTACCTGTCGTTTCGCAATGCACACGGGCACCACCCAGTTCCTCCATTGAAATTTCTTCTCCTAATACCGACTTAATAACTTCTGGTCCTGTAATGAACATTTTCGAGACCTTCTCGACCACAAAAACAAAGTCGGTGAGTGCCGGTGAATAAACAGCACCACCTGCACACGGACCTAAAATGACAGATATTTGAGGTATTACACCAGAGGCTTGAGTATTACGGTAAAATATTTCACCGTAGCCGGCCAGTGCATTTACTCCCTCCTGAATACGGGCACCACCTGAATCATTAATCCCAATAAGAGGGATTTTTAGCTTCATAGCATGATCCATTATCTTAGTGATTTTCTTTGCGTGAGCCCATCCAAGTGATCCACCTGCAACTGTAAAATCCTGTGCGTAAATACATATTGGATGGCCATTGATTGTTCCTGTTCCAGTAATTACACCATCTCCGGGAAGATACTTCTTATCCATATCGAAGTCTACTCCGGAGTGTTTTACAAAAAGGTCGTATTCGTGAAAGGATTTATTATCCAGAATTGACATTATTCGTTCGCGGGCGGTCATTTTTCCGGTTGCTTTCTGCTTCTCAATCGCTTTCGTACCACCACCTTTAACTGCTTCCCGCATCCTTTTTTTAAGGTCGGCTGATTTTTGCTTTAAGCCCATAACTTGAACGTTAGATTATATTTACCTGAGTTATCGTGCTTTCGGATTATTGATTATGTACATCAATGAATCTCAATATTATATATCGGAATCCGATTTTTACCTGCTAAATAAAAATCCGCAGATTCCTCCAATGTAATGCAAAGCTAACTAAAAAATAAACTACTTGTCAGGTTTATTTTATTAATTATTTTGCCATTTTTAACTAATTGTCTAAAATACAGTGTATAATGAATATACTCATTTTGTCAAAAACTTTGCAAAGATAGAGTAATTGCATTTAATAATGCGGACATGGTTTTTTATTGCTATTTTTGAGCAAAATCAAACTATGAATATTGAGGATTTAAGAGAGTATTGTCTATCTAAAAATGGGGTTTCTGAATCCTTTCCATTTGACGAAACAACTTTAGTTTTTAAAGTGATGAATAAAATGTTTGCTTTGACAGATACAGAAGATGATTTTAGTATTAATATTAAATGTGATTCGGAAAAAGTTTTTGAACTGAGAGAAAGATATCCTGCAGTTAAACCTGGATATCATATGAGTAAAAAGCATTGGAATACTGTAGTAATTGATGGTTCGGTGGAGGATGGAACTTTATATAAATGGATTGATGATTCTTACAATCTGGTTGTTAGTAAACTGACAAAATCATTAAGAGAATCACTCGGTAATATGTAAAGAAAGATGATATTTTTATTTAGAAAAACATTATTCTTCCTTTTTTTTTTTTCTTCTTTCCTGCAAAAATATCAAATATAAGATATCCCATTGCTGCCCCCCATAGCATACTCATATATGGATTCGAGGTTATAGCACAACTACCTGAGTTGCAACCGACTTTTGCATAATAAATATATCCGCCAATGATTCCCACAACAGCACCAATTGCGGAAATGACCGGTATCTTCCCAAAAATCATTCCTTTGTTTTTCTTCTCGTCATTCTCTGTCATAAAACTACGGATTACATATAAGTATTAATTGCTTTCATAAGTACACCCTTTGGTTTTACCCCGACAAATCGTTTTATCATCTTGCCGTCTTTGAAAAGCATAAGAGTAGGTATATTTTGTATTCCGAGTTTGGAAGATACCCTTCTGTTGTGATCAACATCTAACTTGCAAATATTTGCTTTATCACCTAATTCATCGGCAATTTCATCAATAATTGGCCCTTGAACTTTGCAGGGTCCACACCACTCTGCCCAGAAATCGATAAGCGTAACTCCTGACTTTATGATTTGATCAAAGTTTTGATCGGTAAGTATTTTGATATTTTCAGATGGAGGTGCGCTTAACCGTTTTTTTGATTTCAGAAAATTGTAAAATATAAATCCGACTAATAAAACTGCAAAAATTATGGAAACTATGTTTCCTGTACCTGCTAATTGTAACATATTTTATAAATATTTTTTAATTACTGATATTATGCTCTCTTTTGGTTGAATTCCAATAAAATGATGAACCTTTTCGCCGTCCTTAAACAAAATCATAGTGGGAATGTTCATTACGCCGTATTTGTTTGTAAGCAAACGATTGTCGTCGGCATTAACTTTTCCTGTCAATAGTTCTCCTTCAAACTCATTTGCGATATCTTCAAGTATCGGGTCAAGAACTTTGCAAGGCTCACACCATTCTGCCCAGAAATCAACAAGGACAAGATTTCCTTCAAGTGTTTTGTCGAAATTGGGATAATTTAATGTTATAATGTTTGTTTTTGTTGC
>JAOZLR010000082.1:0-2086 GCA_029934735.1 Bacteroidales bacterium | reverse complement strand
TTGTTGATGTGTTCCGTGATACCTGAATAACGATTTCTGCCGGAAGCTGGTTTTTGAGGTGTTTTTATTTTACCTGTTTTTTCAATCCGGTCAAGAGTTGTTTTCAATGTTATTGAGTTAAATGAAAGTACAACATCACTTCCTTTTATAGATATTATCTCTGCTGTAACTCCCTGCTCTTTCAGTTTTACAATATCACCAACAGCAAGCGGCCTGATTACCTTAATTTTATTTTTGTTTACCTCTGATCTGTTTTCCTGTTTCCCGGTTTTGAATTTCTTTTCCGGCTCTATTTTTTCAACAATTCTATCTTTCTCTTTTTCCAGTTTCTGACGCAACTTTTTGGTCTTCTCTCTGTCTGCCTGCGTTTCTCTTATCTCCTTTATTGTATTTTCGATAAGTTTGTTCGATGAATCAACAATCTCCAAGGCCTCCTGCCGGGCTTTTTGTATTATTTCTTCTTTTTTAAGTTTCAGGTCTTTTGAAAGTTTTTCATATTTATCAATCATCTCACTCAGAAAATTATCGGCAACACCCACCTCCACTCTCTTTTTTTCCAGCTCTTTGCGTTCAATATCTAACTGCTGAAGCTGTTCGTCGAAATCAAGCTGCTTTTTACCTGTCTTTTTTTCTGCATTTTTCAAAACCTCTTTAGGGAATCCAATTTTGCGTGCAATCTCAAAAGCAAATGAACTTCCAGGTTTCCCGATTTTCAAACTGAACAGAGGCTGCATTGCTTTTGTGTCGAAAAGCATAGCTCCATTCACAATGCCATTTCCCTCCTTCGACATCAGTTTAAGGTTTGAGTAATGAGTTGTAACAACTCCAAAAGCTTTATTGCTATTAAGCTTTTCTAAAACAGACTCGGCAATGGCTCCTCCAAGTTGTGGTTCTGTTCCTGTGCCGAACTCATCAATCAAAAACAAGGTATTAGCATCTGAGTGATTTACAAAATGCTTCATATTCAGCAGGTGAGAACTGTATGTGCTAAGGTCGTTTTCCAGTGACTGTTCATCACCAATATCAATAAATAGATTTTGAAAAATTCCTGCCATAGAATCATCTTTTACAGGAATAAGCAACCCACATTGCAGCATATATTGCAGCAACCCGACTGTAGTAAGACATACAGATTTCCCGCCTGCATTAGGGCCCGAAATAACAAGAATCCGGCGTTCATTGTCAAGCTGAATATTGAGAGGCACAACAGGCCTGTTCTGTTTTTTATGCGAAAGGTAAAGTAGCGGATGTACGGCTTCATTCCACCTGACTAACGGCTGATCTGCAATTTTCGGCTTAAGTGCATTGATCTTTAATGCAAAAGATGCCTTTGCACGAATGAAGTCAATCAGTCCAAGGAATTTGTATGCCTCAATCAGGTTTGGAATTTCCGGCCGGACAAATGCGGAGAAATTTTTCAGAATATTTATTATTTCTCTCCGCTCGGCACTCTCCAGCTCCCTTATTTTGTTATGTATTTCAAAAACTTCAACGGGCTCAATATAGACTGTTTGTCCGGTTGCCGACTCATCATGAATCAAACCTTTAATTGCTCTTTTGTGAGCAGCAGCCACAGGAATTACAGGCCTGCCTTCGCGAATGGTAACTTCAGTATCATCCTTGGTCCAGCCTGCACGTTTTGCTTCGCTCATTGCCTTTCTCATTTTACGGTCAACAGATGCCTGCTCTTTTGACAATGATTTCCTAATCTCAGCAAGTTTTGCAGAAGCATTGTTTTTAATATTTCCTTTATCATCAATAATTCCTTCAATATTCCTTACAATCATTTTATCGACAAAAATTTCACTGGCTAAAGAGATAAGATTCGGGAATTTCTGAGGGTCAGACTTTTTGAAAAACTGAAGAATATCTGAGATTGTTGTTAATGATGATTTTAGGTCGAAAAGGTTTTCCTGTTCAATGTATGTGCCTTCAATTTTTATCCTGTGCAATTCGTAAGTAAGATCAAAGTAATCTTGTGAAGGGAAACCGGACTCTTCGAGCATCAATTGCCTGAATTCCTCGGTTTGATCAAGCAGTCGCCTGATAAGTGTGGCATCTGATGTAAAAGTTAACTTGTCAACAT
>JAOZLR010000081.1:4799-9321 GCA_029934735.1 Bacteroidales bacterium | reverse complement strand
AGGATGGAGTGAAAAACAACTTCGACATTGTCTACGCATTGCGGAGACTTTTCCCGATAAAGAAATTGTCTACGCATTGAGTAGACAATTAAGTTGGACTCATTTCCGTACAATCATGTACTTAAAAGATGAAATAAGACGTGAATTTTACCTCGAAATGGCAAAGCTTGAAAATTGGAATACACGAACATTGGGTGAAAAAATTGACTCAATGCTTTTTGAGCGGACAGCAATTTCGAGGAAACCAGACGAATTGATTAAACAAGAATTAAAAGAACTGAGAGAGGAAAACAAACTATCTCCCGACCTTGTTTTCCGCGACCCATATTTTCTAAACTTTCTTGGATTAGAAGATAGATACAGTGAAAAAACTCTGGAAGATGCCATATTGAGGGAACTTGAGAAATTCATACTTGAAATAGGACAAGGTTTCACATTTGTCGAACGACAAAAACGAATGCTAATTGATGGCGACAGTTTTAAACTTGATTTGTTATTTTATCATCGCAAACTGAAACGCCTCGTTGCAATTGACTTAAAATTAGACAGGTTCAAAGCAAAGTATAAAGGACAAATGGAATTATATCTTCGATACCTTGAAAAGCACGAAACAGAAAAAGGAGAAGAAACACCAATTGGATTAATTCTATGTGCAGAAGGCTCAAAAGAGCAAATTGAATTATTACAGCTTGAAGAATCAGGAATAAGAATTGCCGAATATTTGGTGGAATTGCCCTCGAAAGAATTGTTGCAAAGAAAACTACATAAGGTTATTGAATTAGAAAAAAAACGCATAAAAATAAAGAAAATTGAATAGCCAGTCTGTCTGCCAGCGCTTTCTTGCCAACTGAAAAACAAAACAGACTTTACTGATTATCTTCCTTCACTTCCAGCTTAAATCCGATACCATGGATGTTTGTAATGGAGATATTGGGGTCTGACTTTAAATATTTACGAAGCTTAGCAATAAAAACATCCATACTTCTTCCTACAAAATAATCATCCTCGCCCCAAACCGACTTCATAGCTATCTCGCGGGTAAGAACTTTATTTTTATAAGAACATAACAGCGCAAACAAAGCAGATTCTTTTCTGGTTAGCACCTGCTCGGTCTTTTCATTTTTTAAAATCATATTTTCTGAGTCGAATGTAAACCGGGAAATATGATATACTGAATCTTGCGATTGTAGTTTTTGTGACGATTGCATATAGCAACGCTTCAAAATAGCCTTAATACGAAGGCTAAGTTCTTCGGTATTGAATGGTTTTGAAATATAATCGTCACAACCTATCTTAAACCCTTTTACACGATCTTCCTTAAGTGACTTTGCTGTTAAAAAAATAATAGGAATATATTCATCGGCTTTCCTGATCTCCTCAGCAAGGCTAAATCCATCCATTTTCGGCATCATCACATCAAGAATAATAAGATGGAACGAACCCTTTTTAAACTCTTTCAATCCCTCCTCTCCGTCTTTGCATAAAACTGTATCATAACCCTGCATTACAAGATAATCCTGAATAACAACACTCAGGTTGGGATCATCCTCTACAAGTAAAATTTTATTTTGTTTTTCCATACGATGGAGATTTCAGCACTAATAACAAAAACTGGTAAAAATTGTTCTATTACTTTGTAAAGTCAACAAAATTTCCAAAAAAAAATCAGACCGGAAATAATATTGTAAACTCGCTTCCTTTGTTCAACTCACTTTTAACAAAAACAGAACCTCCCATTGCTTCCACAACAGTCTTAACATAATAAAGGCCAAGGCCAAATCCTTTAATATCGTGAATATCACCTGCCTGAAGCCTAAAAAAATTATCGAAAATATGTTTCTGATTCTCCTTACTCATTCCCATTCCATTGTCTTTGACTGCTATTTCAATTCTTCCTTCTGAATTCTTTGTTGAAATCCACATCTCAGGTTTTTCACCTGAATATTTATATGCGTTGTCCAGCAGATTATTAATCACGTTGGTTAAATGATGCTTATCAGCAGTTATTATATGTAACTCTGCTTTCAGGTCTGAATGTATTTTGCCCTTCTTTTCAGAAATAACTACTTCAAAGTTACTAACGCACGTTTTAATTATTTCGTGCAAGTCGATAGAATTCATTCTTAAATTATAATCACCTTTATCAATCGATGCTATCTGAAGTATTCTTTCAACCATATTTTTTAACCTTACATTTTCTTCAAAAATTATTTTTGCATATTTTCTGACTTTTTCAGGATTTTCTGAAACAGCAGATTTTATTAACATCTCGCTTGAAACGGATATTGTGGATATGGGGGTTTTAAATTCGTGTGTCATATTATTAACAAAATCGGTTTTCATCTCCGACAATTTTTTTTGTCTGACAATAAAGTATATAGTATAGAAAAAACTCACGATCAAAACCAGTAAAAACAGGCCCGACATCAGAGGCAGAATTATCATCTCACTCAAAATAAGATTCTTCTGATGTGGATAAAAAACAGATAGCAAATAGCCCTGTGACTTACAGATACATGTTAGTGAAATCTGGTGTGAAGAATTAATAAGTTCAACTTCATAGCCCTGGAAAGGGCCAATAACGAACAGACTATCCCTTTCGCGGTAAACACCATAAATAAAGTCCTTTTTATTCCATATAGAGCTAAACTCAACAGTGATAAGCGAATCCAGAATATCTGGTTGGACGACTTCAAACAGATTCATATGTTCCAATAAAAAATCAAGATTAGAATCGCTGGATTCAACAGTAATTGGCAGCTCGGATGTCATAAGGTGATTTACAACTGTTTTAAGTGCAACTTCCACCCGTTTACTAAACTGGTCTTCTTCATGCTCCCAGGTTACCTTAACCCATAAAAGCTGTGTGACCAATGCAGCAACCAAAGAGATTGTTGTTAAAATAAATATTAACCGGAGAACCTTCTTGTTCATAATTCAAATTTACCCAAAAAACCCCAAAAAGCTGGAATTTAACAAATTTTTAACAGTAATTAACAAATCGTTAACAGTACTAAGCCCGTAATGAGCATAAGTTTGCCGCTGTAAAAATAATTGGAAAATATTTAATTTTAAAAAATAAAACTATGAAAAAATTAATTTATGCCTTTGGAATCGTCGCATTTTTAACACTTGGCTCTTATGCAGTTGAATCAACGATAATTACTACTTCAAATACTGACACAAGTGTTTTTGATGACCCACCGGCAAAGAAAACAAAAAAGACTAAATGTTGCCCTGATTATGGCAAAAATGATTGCAAAACAAAAACTTCTCACAAAAAATCTTGTGACGATTCAAAAACTAAAAGCTCTGAAAAAGCAAGTACTACAACAACTAACAAATCTAAAGAGACTACACCAGACAAAAAGTAAATTGATAACCTCTTGTTTTTGATCCCGATTATTGAGTTAAACAATAATCGGGACTTTTTTTATCTGTTATTTTTCGTATCAATAATTATTGTTACAGGCCCGTCATTTACCAGCCCTATCTCCATCATAGCACCAAATTCACCGGTTTTAACCTGTTTGCCTGTTTCATCTTCAAGTTTCGCCACAAATTTCTCATACATTGGAATAGCAAAATCGGGCCTGGCTGCTTTGATGTATGAGGGACGGTTGCCTTTTCTTGTGTTGGCATGAAGAGTAAACTGACTGACCACAATTACTTCCCCATCAATATCCATAACAGAATGATTCATAATTCCACTTTCATCATCAAATATTCTAAGCCTGGAAATTTTACCTGCAAGCCAGTCAATATCTTCTTGTGTATCGGCATTTTCAATACCGAGAAGGATTAACAATCCTTTACCTGTTTGACTTTTGATTATTCCGTCAATAGTTACCGAAGCCTTTAAAACCCTTTGAATGACAACTCTCATATTCAATTATTTTATTAGACGACAAAGATATTAAATATCAGAAAAACAATCTGTCAGATGTTCTTATTGATTTTATTATTTATTGCAAGCGTGGACGGTTGCTCATTTTCATGATTCAAACAGATGCGTAAGTGCAGACGGTTGCTTTTTTTTTTACCTTTGCCGCCCTATTATTCGGGCAAACAATGGAGAACAATATAAGGATAAAGAACAGGAAAGCCTATCACGAATATTTTTTACTGGAAAAATATGTCGCAGGAATCCAACTGACCGGAACGGAAATAAAGTCTATCCGCACCGGAAAAGTCAGTCTTGCTGAGGGTTACTGTACTTTTAAAAAAAAGGAGTTGTTTGTCATTAACCTGCATATAGCCGAATACAAATTCGGTACTCATTACAACCACGAACCGAAACGCGACAGGAAACTGCTTCTTACCAAGCGCGAATTAAAAAAACTTACCACAAAAACCAAAGAAAAAGGTTTTACAATTATACCAACTGTCCTTTTCATCAATGAGAAAGGCCTTGCAAAACTGGAAATTGCTGTCGCAAAAGGTAAAAAGCTTTATGACAAAAGAGAGTCGCTGAAAACCAAAGACTCAAAAAGAGATATGGACAGGAATAACTATTAATCTG
>JAOZLR010000081.1:0-4699 GCA_029934735.1 Bacteroidales bacterium | reverse complement strand
TCGCTGAAAACCAAAGACTCAAAAAGAGATATGGACAGGAATAACTATTAATCTGTTTTTTTCTTATCTTTGTTCGGGAAAATCAATAAACCGGTTATTTATTTTATAGAAAATGAGTAATGAAATCGCAATATTCGCTATACTGTTTGTATTCAAAACACCTGATTCGTGTAAACCGAAAAATCTAATCTTACATCTTGGCTCTAATATCTTACATCTAACCCCCCTATTCTGTTAAATTTTGTTAAATGTAACCCTATTATATTGATATTGTTACGATTCATTATTTCTTTTGCAAATTAATAATAATAAAAACTTAAATTATGGATATTGTTGTTGAAAATCTGACAAAAAAATACGGTGCACAAAAAGCCGTTGACAACATTTCTTTTAGAGTAAAGACAGGTGAAATTCTTGGTTTTCTGGGTCCCAATGGAGCAGGAAAAACCACTACAATGAAAATTATTACAACCTTTCTTGCTCCCAATGACGGAAATGCTTTCGTTGGTAATTTCTCCATTAAGGATAATCCCGAATCAATCAGAAAAAACATTGGTTATCTTCCTGAAAATAATCCTTTGTACGAAGATATGCCGGTCATTGATTATCTACGCTTTGTTGCGGAGCTTCAGAATATTGAAAAGTCGAAAATCAATGACAGAATTTTAGATATGGTCAATCTTTGCGGGCTCGAGGGTGAAAAACAGAAGAAAATCAACGAACTGTCAAAAGGTTATAAACAGCGTGTTGGTCTTGCACAGGCATTAATTCATAACCCGGAAGTTTTGATTCTTGATGAGCCTACATCCGGCCTTGACCCGAATCAGATTGTTGAGATCAGGGAACTGATTAAAAAAATCGGACGTGAGAAAACAGTCATTCTCAGTTCCCACATCCTGGCCGAAGTGGAAGCAACCTGCGACAGAATCCTGATTATCAATAAAGGAAAAATTGTTGCCGACGGAACCGCCAAAGAGTTAAGAAAACAATCGGAAGGTAAAGAAATTCTCAGGGTCAGAATTGAGGATGGTGATAAAAATGAAATCTTCAAAGCCCTACAGGAAGTCAGCACAGTTGGGACTGTTGATTTTATCCCCGGCGAAGGAAATGCTTTTGAAATACAAAGCAAACCCGAACTTTCGTCAAGAAGGGAAATATTTAAACTTTGTGTTGATAAAAAATGGGTAATGACGGAAATGAGTTTCGTTGAGACCAAGCTGGAAGATGTTTTCAGAGATCTCACTATGAATTAATCTGATTTTTTAAAAAATAATTAAGTAGTAATTTAAAAATATATAGTTATGAAACAGATTTGGACAATAGCACGGCGTGAATTGAGCGTATTTTTCAATTCGCTTATCGCTTATATCATGCTAATTACATTTCTTGGGTTTAGCGGATTTTTCACCTGGCTTTATGGAGCTGATGTCTTTTTCGTTAAACAGGCAAGCCTGCAATCCTTTTTCAGTATAGCTTACTGGACACTGTTTTTCTTCATTCCTGCCCTAACAATGAGGCTTTTTGCAGAAGAAAACAGATCAGGGACAATAGAGCTACTTCTGACAAAACCAGTAACTGACTGGCAGGTGGTTGTAGGAAAATTTCTCTCGACCCTAATATTGATAATAATAGCCCTTGTACTTACACTTCCATATTATTTCACAGTTGCTAATTTGGGTTCAATTGATAATGGCGCTGTATGGGCAGGCTATCTAGGATTAATATTAATGAGTTCTGTATATATTGCCATCGGAATTTATACCAGTAGCATTTCAAATAATCAAATTGTGAGTTATCTGCTTGCTCTTTTTATCGGAATCTTTTTCCAGATTATCTTTTCCTTACTGGCAGGAAATTTCAGCGGAATGGTTGGCGAGGTGCTAAACTATCTTAGCATTTCAACACACTTTGATTCTATGTCAAGGGGGGTGATTGATTCTAAAGACCTGGTTTATTTCCTGTCAATAATATTTATGGGATTGATTATGACCGAAGCAAATGTTGAAAAGAAAAGACTGTAACCTGTTTAACCTTATAATTTTAGAGAGATGAAAAATAAGAAATCAATAAACACACAGATATTTTTAGTATTTGCCATTCTTTTGGTAATAAATATTCTGTCAGAAAAATTCTTCTTCAGGCTTGATTTTACATCAGATAAACGTTATACGTTAAGTCAGGCTACCAAAGATATTCTGGAATCATTAGACGAGCCTGTTACCATTACTGCATATTTCACAAAAGACCTTCCTCCTGATATTGCTGTTGTCAGAAAGGACTTTAAAGACCTGCTTGTTGAGTATGCAAATCTTTCACGCGGAAATGTTGTATATGAATTTGTAGATCCGAATACAGATCCACAAATCGAACAAAAGGCTTTTCAGTCAGGAGTAAGACCGGTAATGATAAATACAAGAGAAAAAGATGAGGCCACTCAAAAAAAAGTATTTCTTGGTGCTGTAATACAAAAGGGTGAAGAGAGTGAAGTGCTGCCTTTTATCCAACCGGGAGCTGCTTTTGAATATGATCTTTCATCAAGTATTAAAAAACTAACAGCAACGGACAAACCTGTAATTGGATTCCTGCAGGGATATGGTGCTCCTTCTTTAAATTCAATGCCGCAAGCAATGAAGCTACTGGAGGTTCTTTATAATATTGAACCTGTAAATATTGATGACCCGGCTGCAGATTTTCAAAAATATAAGACCATTGCCATCGTCGCTCCAAAGGATACTATTCCGGAAAACATTTTTGGAAAACTTGATAATTATCTTGCTAACGGAGGTAATCTATACATTGCAATGGACAGGGTGGAGGCAGATTTGCAAACTGCACAGGGGTCCGAGCTTAGCACAGGATTTGAAAAATGGCTGACAGAAAAAGGTCTGGTTGTGGAGCCTGATTTTGCTGTTGATGCAAATTGTGGTAGTATTGGCGTACAACAAAGAACTGGTTCATTTAACTTTACAACAAATGTGAAGTTTCCTTATCTTCCCATTATCGTTACTTTCGCTGATCATCCAATTACATCAGGACTTGAGCAGGTTATTATGCCATTTGCAAGTTCAATAAAATATACCGGCGACACTGCAAACCTATTTACTCCTATCGCAATGACATCTGAAAAATCAGGAACGCAATCGACTCCTCTCTATTTTGATATTAATAAGAAATGGACTGATCCCGACTTCCCAATGTCAAAAATTCCGGTAGGAGTCACTTTGCAGGGGAATCTTGTTGGAAACACCCCTTCATCAATTGTTTTGTTTAGCGATGGCCAGTTTGCCATAAACGGTGAAGGCCAGAATCAGAAAAAAGTTTCGGAAGATAATGTTTACCTTATGGTAAATTCAATTGACTGGCTTTCTGACGATACCGGGCTTATTGAGCTCAGAACAAAAGGGGTTACCTCAAGGCCGCTCGATCAGATTGAAGATGGTAAAAAAGTATTGCTTAAATGGTTGAACTTCCTCCTTCCTATAATTCTTGTGTTAATTTATGGAATAATCAGAATACAACGTAAAAGAAGTATAAGAGTTAAAAGAATGGAACCCGGAAATCTCGGCTAAAATCAATATAGGTGAAGTATTATTAAAAAGTTATTGTTATGATGTCAAAAATATTGAATACAAAAACTCTGCTAATAGCATTAGTGGTTTTAATTGCAATCTATTTTATTTCAACACTTGGCGGTGACAAGGAAAGATCTTTTGAAAGCGAGCTTGTTACGGTTGACACTGCTAAGGTTACAAAAATTGTAGTTACTCCCAAGCTTGGTTCCGGCGATGATATCATCTTTTCCAGAGCAGGGCAGGAGTGGAAACTTGAATCGGGAGGAAAAACATATAAACCTGATATACATGCTGCAAACCAGATATTTACCGAACTTTTGAAAATGAGAACAGAAAGGGTAGCTGCAACGGATAAATCAAAATGGGATGAATTGCAGGTTTCCGACTCTACCGGAACAAGAGTGAGATTTTATGAAAGTAATGATGTAGTTACAGATATTTATATCGGTAAGTTTTCATATACCCAGCCTAAGGGACAGCAGACGCAACAAAACAGAGGAAAAATGTCAACTTGTGTCAGGCCGGCTGATGGGGATAACGTTTATGTGGTGGATGGATTCATCAAGATGAGTATCCCTGCGAAAATTGACGGTTACAGAAGCAAAACACTTAGTCTGCTAAGAAATGAGGATATCACAAAGATAACTCTGGGTTATCCTGAGGGAAGCTACACTCTACAAAAGCAAGGTGAAAAATGGTTGTTAAACGCTCAGCCCACTGACTCTGCAAAAACAATGGCCTATATTTCAAAACTGTGCCGTGTAACTGGCTCAACATTTATTGATGACGTGAAGCCGAAAAGTTCAACACCTGGATATACTGTTAAAATTGAAGGAAACAATTTTGCTCCTGTTGAGATAAAAGCTTTTCCTGCTGATTCAGTGAATCAGTTTATTATTGTTTCTTCCTTAATACCAGAAAGCCAGTTTAGTGGCAGTAAGGGAAACCTGTTCGAGCGTGTGTTCCCGTCAATTCCTGAGTTACTCGGAATTCCGAAAGAGGAAGAATAGGGTAAAGAAATTGTTAACTCCTCTCCCTTTCCCGTCAACTTAAGAGCTATTTTGTTGATGATTATTAGATTTCACCTCACCCTATCCCTCTCCTCACGATCCTTCGTTAAAACTACG
>JAOZLR010000433.1 GCA_029934735.1 Bacteroidales bacterium | reverse complement strand
AAAAACTCCCTTCAAAAGTTAAACTTTCAATAGAAAACAACAAAACATATACAAAGGAAATAGTTACAGCACCATGGGATGCAACAGTCCAGCCCGGTGATGATGAATTGTACGAAAAATTCATCAGCCAGACAGGCAAACAAGGACAAAAAATATGGGATAAAATATTTTCAATGAGCTTATAAGTACAGTTAAACTGCTCCCGGCAAAACTAATTTGACCCCGTCATTATTCAATTTTTTCGAGCAGCAAAGAATTAAAAAGCAGTTTAAAGGTACCTTGTGTTGAAGCCCGGAATTGTGGGTTAAAAGCCATAAGGACTAACTGCCCCTTTCCTTTTCTAAGCCACACCATTGCAGTTTTATTGCCAAGCCTTTCACCATTTTCAATATACCCGCTTAAAAGGATATTTTTCTCGGGAAATGTAGCAATCACCCTACGATCCATATCAAACTTCGGAATTGAGGTGGAAAAAACAGGCTTTCCTCTGTAAAATATTCCTGTTGATTCATCCATACCAAGGGTTAGCGGATGGTTTTTCTTCAGATTCACCTTTACAAAAGAGCCCGGACAATACAACCCCTTTTTGCTTAACTGACCGGAGATATCACTGAAAGGCAACCTGAACTCTTCACTATTTTCATCATCAAGTTTAATCTTAAGATTGGTGTTAAACAACTCTGTTGAACGTCCCCAGGAGACAATTATACCCCCATTATCAAGAAAGGTCATAAGATTTTGCATTCCTTTATCGCCCATTCCTTTACAATATTCGGGCGGATAGCTGCTGATATAATAGCTACTTCCCGACTTATATTTACCACTCTTCAATATATCTTTTGAGGTGCTTGGGAATACAACTACATCAAAATCCTTATTAAAATCTGTATTTTCAAAATCCTGAGGATGGACAACGGTATAAGAAATTCTATATTGATCAAAAACAAATCTGGTCCACCCAGCATCCATATCGTGAAAATAGGTTTCAACAAGGGCTATCTTTGGCTTTTTCAAAGTTTCAAGTTCAAAGTCAGGTTTTTGTGCAGTTGCATCAGGAGAAACAAGGAGTGAATCGAAAAACTTGTCATACTGATAAATCAGAAAGCTTCCCTTATCATAGGTTTTATCCCTTACCTTAAACTGCTCTTTTGCCCTGTCAACCTTCCAGCCTTTAGCCAAAGCATAAAAAGCTGCTTTATAACTTTCGTTATTCCCGGCTGGAAAAATAAAAGCCTCATATTCCAGCATTGGAGGATGTTTAATCGTGTATTCGCCTTCAATTTTTGTTAAAGAGGCTTCAAGGTCTTCTGATTTCGTATTAATTTCTACAGATTTTACACCTCTGTGTAGCGGCAATGACCAGCTTGTGATATCATAGGGTTTTATAATATCACCATCAGGAGTATAGTGTCGCACAGGAAATTCCTGAACTTCCATAACCTCTTTGATAAATGGCCTGAAAGATTGTGATAGCGGGACAACAACATCACCGGCAGAATAAGGATAACCGTCAATTGTAACCTCTTGTGACAGTTTATATACCTCAACTCCCTGTTCTTTTAAAAGATTAACAATCCCTGCCATTTCACTTTGATCCTTCTGCTTCAAAGGCATAATGTAATAATATGGCGCTTCTGTCTCCCCTTTTTGAACTTCCTTTTTACAAAGGTCGTTTCTGAAGGTCAGTATTTCAGATCTATGCTTTGAGGCTGTTGTTATTAATGAAAAAGTTGAAGAAAGTTCATAATCAATAATATCTCCCAATCTCCACCATCCTCCCATCCACGGTTCAGGCATATTTATACTTTTCTTGTACTCGGATAATCCCTTTCCATAGACACCAAGTTCATTTGGTTCAATATACACAGGTTTTGCTAATTGTACACTTGCACATTCAGTCAGCATTCCTATCACATTCTTCCACAGACAAGTTTCAGTTGAACCAGGCCAGTAATCATCAAAAAGATAATGCTGTGCAACGCCTGCCAAACTATCTTTTGTCATATCAGTCATGAGATTCGCACCAAAAACACCAATCCAATTCCAAACGCCTGCATCAATATTTTCAGCAATAGGGTCATGCGGAGGAGGAACGAAATATCTTATCCCACGGGAGCCCATCTGGTGCTTTTCGACCATCACCTGCGGAAACCATTCAAGGTTATAGACTGATGCTATGGCTTTTGTATCTTTTTGACTTAGAGTAATAAAGTCCCTGTTATTATCGTGACCTACATACTTATGATAAACACCCGGCATTGAACATCCGTCATATTTTGTATCCTTATATTTATAATAATGCTCCACAATCATATTCATCCCATCAGGATTATGGCAGGCAACCATCATATAAACCACATCATCCAAAGAGCCGAGAAGAGCAGGGTCTGATGTTGTTGCCAGTTCGTATGCAATAAGAGGGGCAGCCTGGGAAGGACCCACTTCATTTGAATGCATAGAGAGGGTAGCATAAACAAACACTTTTCCCTCTTCAATCATTTTTGTCTTTTCAGCTTCAGAAATTCCCGGATCAAGGGCCAGACTTTTATTTATCTGTTTTAACATGTCGATGTTGTTAATATTTTCTTCCGAGGAGATAAGACAAACATACATCGGTTTCCCAAGAGGAGACTCTCCAATCTGCACCATTTTCATTTTTTCCGAAGACTCATCCAGCTTTTCAAGATAACCAATCAATTTCTCATAGGTAAACAATTCTCTGTCAGTTCCGGGTTTAAAACCAAAATAATCGGCAGGAATTGGCAAATTAACTTCCTGAGCAATAAGTAAAAATGGAAAGAGAATGACAATAATAAACAGATGTCTTTTAATCATTT
>JAOZLR010000432.1 GCA_029934735.1 Bacteroidales bacterium | reverse complement strand
GTCTTACAAAGCTGTTCGCAGAAGTCCGGCAGCAGCGCTTAAATACGAATAATACCAACTTAACATTAAAATCCTAACTGGGTTTTCAGTTCTTTAACCCTCGACTTACTTACGTTTACTTTACTGCCATCTTTCAAAATTACCAGGTAGCTTTCCTTACCATACCTCTCCAGTTTCTCTATATAATTGGTATTGATAATACTGGAACGGTGCACCCGGATAAAGATTTCTTCAGGTAAATTCTTCTCGAGATAATTCATCGTTTCTTTTTTGAGATACTTTTTCTCTGCGGTAAAGATTTCAACATAATCATCATCAGCATCAATATGAATTATCTCAGTAACAGAAACGACATCGATTTTGCTTCCCGTTTTAACGAAAATACGTTCGATAGCTCCCGACTCTTCTCTAACTTTTTGGGTAAGCATTTGAATGTTCTCTGTACTTTCTTCTTTTTGAGAAATCCTGCTAAATACTTTTTGAATTGCCTCGTTAAAACGTTCCCTCGAAAAGGGTTTCATCAAATAATCTACCGCACTTAATTCAAAAGCCTTGATAGCATATTGGTTATACGCAGTGGTAAAAATAATCTGGGGCATTTCATCGAGAAGTTCAATTAGCTCAAAACCTGTAAGTTTTGGCATTTCAATATCTAGAAAGACCAGGTCAGGTTTATTCTCATTGATGGCTTTCACGCCACTAAAACCATCTGCACATTCGCAAATGAGTTCGATTTCATCATGCCTTTGCAAATAAGCTTTTAAGAGCTCACGAGCAGGGGCTTCATCTTCAACAATAATGGCACGTAACTTATTCATCTATTCTATTTTTAGGGATCTTTAAAATTGCCCTGAAAACCATTTTTTCAGCGATTGTTTCCAATAGATCCTGCCTTTGATAAATCAACTGTAATCTATTCTTAATATTTTTTAGTCCAATACCCTTACCTACTTTTTTAATCGCATCCGGATCGTAATCGTTGTTAATTTCAATGATAATATATCCATTGTCCTCTCTACACGATAATTCAACCTGCACTTCTTCGGTACTATTGTAAACCCCATGTTTGATAGAGTTTTCAATCAGGGGCTGCAAAATCATATTAGGAATCTCAAAGTTAATACAGTTTTCAGGTATTTTCTCGATAAATTTCAGACGCTTTCCAAAACGGACTTTTTCTATTTCCAGGTATCGGTGCAAGTTTTCAAATTCCTGTTTCAGGCTGGCTTTTTCATTTTTATCGTGACTTAATGAATACCTGAGAAAATCTGAGAGTTTTATGACCATATCCTGGGCTTTATCCGGATTGGTAATGGTAAGCGAACTGATAGAATTCAAACTGTTAAATAGAAAATGAGGATTGATCTGCGATTTCAAAGCATTTAACTCTGCTTCTTTAACAAGGGATTGCAGTTCTCCCTCAATTTTTAATTTATCCTGAAGATCTTCGTAATAAAGTATCATATAATAAAACAGGATAAATAATAGATAGTAGAACACCCCGGTAACGGCTCTCCAGGGCAGGCTTTCATTGAGGAATTGAACGTATGCCGAATCCTCATAAAAGTAAACCAGGCTAAAGTAGGAGAAGGACAGCCATATTGCGATGATTACCACCGCAACTATCAGGTGATTGATTATAAGATCGACGGCATTGGGCGTTTCACGAAGATTAAATCGAATGACATACCACAGATTGAACCCAATGGCGGCAAAGAGGAAATTAAAAATAGCAGAATCCGCCAGGCTGACCATGAACGGAAGGTCGTAGAAGTAGAATATTATCATCGTATGGATTGCGAAAATCACAACCCATAGCCCGAAAAACGACATGAAATAAGTCCTGTTCTTAGTAAAAGGATTTAGCATGTTGGTTTTTTATATTGCGAATAATAAGCGATAATAACTGTATACTTTAATAATTTTTAATCTCTACACCACCAAAAATCACCACACCTTTTATAAGTAAAACTTTATCACTTATCACCTGTTCAGGTTTTATATGACGTTTGTCGGTAAAGCCTCCAAACAAAGAAGTAGCTTCAGATTTAACCTGCCAGCTTCCGGGTACGATTAATTTTGTTCCTCCAAACATGGTAAACATATCAATTACAGTTCCTTCTGATGACATTTGTGAAGCGATGAGATCTATTTCAGATCCTCCAAAAATTGCTGTAATATTCCCTCCCTTTAGGTTTTGCGAGCTGAATCGTTTTACGCCACCTCCGAAAATCGAAACATCATCAATATATTCATTATGGTACGAACCATCATTTTCCCTGTTCTGATTATGACCTCTCATTAAACTATCGTGCTTATTACGCCTGCTAATGATTATCAGTCCTATGGCAATTAAAATAACCGGCCAGAACACCTGACTTAAACCCACATTATATTCGAAAATACTTGGAAGCCAGAACAGGAACCCAAGGCCAACCATGATATATCCTGGTAGCTTGTTATTGCTTGATACAATTACTATCAAACCGATCGCTATCAATAAAGTTTTCCACGAAAAAATATAGTACTTCAGATTTATATCAACTATGTCGAATGTTTCAAGGAATAAGACAGCTCCCGCAACTATCAGCAAAATTGCTGCAAGGTTCCTCCTGTCGGTCCCTTTCTTTTCTATCATGCTTTTGTCTTCCATTGTAAATAGGATTAATAAGTTTACGAAGCAAATCTACGGCTTACCCCGACTAATGTAAACAAAAATTCGGTGAGCTGGGGTTTTTCATCGGTGAGTGGCGGGCCAACAAAAATCATTTAGGTTCTACTACCATTTTCGGACTTTAAAGACAGACACTAATTAATCTGCCGGTAAAATCTCAGTAGTACCGATTATC
>JAOZLR010000431.1 GCA_029934735.1 Bacteroidales bacterium | reverse complement strand
TCTAATCTTCCACCTCAAATTCCTCCGAATCAACATAAGGTTGCTTACGATGACCAAATAGTTGCAGAATTTTACCGGAGATAACTCCTGCAATTACTGCAATAGCTATGGTCAGGCCTATTCCGGTCAGTTGAGCAGAATAATTGATTCCTGATACAATGATCAGAGCTACCAAACCACCGAAAATTCCCGGGATTCCGTGGAGGTTGGAAACACCACAGGTGTCAACAATTTTGAGTCCTTTTTGCAAACGGGATTGCACTATTGCAAAACCAAATGTAGAAATAGCACCGGCAGCAACGCCAATTATTATTGCTTCGGTTGGAGTGGCTGTATTACAAACAGAACCAATGGCAACACCACCGGCAAGAGAAGCATTAGCTATATCTGCTGCATCAATTTTCCCTCTTAGTCTTATTGATGCAAAAACAGTGGCTATAGTAGCTCCGCTCAATGCAAGAATAACGTTTATACCAGTCATCACTACTTCTTCAGGAAGCACTAAGGCAGCACAGAAGCTTGGCCAAAATACCCAAAGAACCATACTTCCTAATAATGAAAATCTATCGCTGACTGCATCTGCCTCTATGGCTGCATCATATTCGTTTTTAGTGGTCATAGAAATAGCAACTCCCAAACCAAATATTGCTCCAAAGGCGTGAATAACAATGGAACCACCGGTGTCAACAAACTGACCATGATTAACTAATCCCAAACCTCCGTCTAACATAATCCATTCGTTAAACATATAAAAAGGAATGAATAGCAAACCCATAATAAGATATTGCTGCATTTTTAATCTTCCAAGAACTGCTCCGGCAGCAATCAACAGACTGGCTGCACCAAACTCAGCCAAAATCAATTTATCAATTTCGCTGCCTTTTTCACCAAATATGCCAAAATCACTAAAAAAGTAGTACATAGGAATTGAGATACTTACCAGAAGGAAGGTGGCAGTGAGAGCAGAACGCCCGTATTTACGAACAAATACCATTAAAAATCCAAAACCTACCAGCAACATAGCCATAACATGAATAGCCCGATTGTATTTTTGCACATCTGTTAAACTTGCTATTACGTCAGCGGAGACACCCTGCGCTTGAATATTTCCCGATATCAGAAATAATAAAATTATCACCAAAGGAGTAACCAGAGAAACTAATAATTTTTTCATTTGTTGTGAAATTTAGATAAATTGTTAAAAATATTTTGGCGTCAAATGTAGAATATTATTTATTAATAATTATTTTAAATTATGAAATTCAAATTGTTTGTTTTAGCAGATTATTCTCAAATATAAATGATTGAAATATGATTCATAATATCATACTATTAGATTGTAATCAAAAATAAACCTAATTCCTATTATCTTTTTACCTTTGCACTTTAAAACAACTACAAAAAAACTACATTTAACAGAAATGGATAATAGAGTATTATCAGTAAATATATCAGATAAGAAAGGCACAATTAAACAACCTGTTGATTATATTGAGCTTTTTGGACTTGGAGTTAAGAATGATGCACATTCAGGAAAGTGGCGGAGACAGGTAAGCCTGCTGGCAAAGGAGAGTATTGAGAAGTCGTCAAAAGCTATCGGGCGGGAGATAAAATTTGGTGAATTTGCCGAAAATATCACTACTGAGGGAATTGTCCTTTACAAGACAAAACCCGGCGACCGGTTGATAATTGGCGATACTGAACTTGAAATAACCCAAATTGGAAAAAGATGTCATACCGGATGCGAAATATTTAGTCTGGTTGGCAATTGCGTAATGCCGACAGAAGGAATTTTTGCCCGTGTAATAAAGCAGGGAATTATTAAATCTGGAGATAAGATTTATTATTTTAATAGATAAAATATAACGATGTGAAACATCCCTAAAATTTGGGAGGGCAAGCAGGCACAGCCATCTGAATGGTATAGTCAGGGCAGATGAATGATTAATGAGACCCCGTAGGGGTCAACTGTTTGTAACCCTGACCTTCAGGTCAGGGAAAAATAAAAGACATGGGTAGTTTTGGCGTGATTTTAGATAGCTTGTCCTGAGCTTGTCGAAGGAAAGCCGAAAATCGTGACAAAACCTAAGAACTGAATAACAACGATTAATAAAAATTGAATAATGAAAAAATATAAAATAGTTTCCGTGAATCTTGCGGATAAACGTGGCAGAAAGTATCCTGCGGATAAAATTATTTTTACAAACGATGGTGTTGCAGGGGATGTACATGCCGGAACCGTTCGCCCTGTCAGTTTACTGGGACTCGGACATGTTGATCATTTTAGGAATTTAACAGGAAGCCGTGAATTTGAATATGGTGAGTTTGCCGAAAATATCTCAGTTGAAGGAATGGATGAAATTGATCCCAAAATCTTCGACAGATTTGTTAGTGGAGATGTAGAGCTGGAAGTGACAGCAGCAGGAAAACCATTTCACGATAAATTTCGCGAACCGGGCAATTATGTGATGCCAAGAGTTGGGATATTTAGCCGTGTGGTTAAAACCGGAACTCTTGAAGCCGGAGATGAGCTTACTTATCTTCCGAAAGTTTATAAAATTAATATTATTACCCTTAGCGACAGGGCTTTTAAAGGGATTTATGAAGACAGGAGCGGTCCCCATATAATAGAAATGGTAAAAACATACTTTGAGAAAAAGGGTGAAAGGTTTGAAATAGAACACACCATCATTCCCGACGATCCGGACTCTTTATTTGTTTTGCTGGAAAAGGCAAAAGAGGATAAGGTGGACGTTGTTTTTACAACCGGCGGAACCGGTATCGGCCCGAGAGATTTTACTCCCGAAGTTGTAAACTCTGTACTCGATAAAGAGATTCCGGGAATTATGGAGATGATAAG
>JAOZLR010000430.1 GCA_029934735.1 Bacteroidales bacterium | reverse complement strand
TAAAGCTGGTCTGACCGATTTTATAACCATCAGAAAAAATTGATACTTTATATGTTCCTACCATTGCCGGTTCAGTTTTACTTTTCTTATCCCAGTATAAACATAAATCGGTATCCTCATTCTGATACTGAATTTCTTTCCTTGAAGTATATTCAACCTGCTGTCCGTTAAATTCAAATGTGTAAGGACCATCAACTTTTTGAGTAACAGTAACATTATCAGGCCTTATTATTTGCATAATTATCGCATGTATTCCTGATTTAACCAATTTATTCTCACCAATGGTAAAACAAACTTTTATTTTTTCAACTTTATTAGCTTTGTCTGTAATTTTTTCCCTCCCGCTCCCGGTATAACGAATTCCGGTTGCTGTTACATTATATGCTTTCAGGACAGATGCTTCGGAAACCTTTTCGATCAGAACCTCTTTATCTTTTGCAAGGATTCTGGTTCTTTCCTGCTCCTGGGAGTACTGCTGTCTTATTTTCTCATTCTCCTCTTTAAGGTCGCGATTGACAGTATAAAGCGAATCAAGCTGTACAACGTATCCCTGTGTGATTTTACGTAACAAGGTAAGTTTTTTGTTTACTTTACGATATTCCCATTTGTAGTTCAGGAGTTGCTTTATTTCAGCAGCATTTGCCTGAATAATACTGTCTTTAACCGACAAAGAATCCGACAATTCTCCATATTCTGTTTTAATACTTTCGTGCTGAATCATTAAAGATTCCAACTCCGACTGGAGTTCAACTTTTTCCTGCTCCTTTTCTTTCACCAAAGCAGTATATTCAGCTTTCTTCGGTAGGAACCATATTAATATTCCAACAATAGCAATAATAAGCAATATTATTAAAATAATCGCTCCTTTCGAGCCTGACTTTTTCTGCGGGGCTACCGGAGTTGAACCTGGTTTTGTTGGTGTATCTGCCATTTCTAAATTGAATTAATTATTTGGATTGCAAAGATATATCTAAATATATTAACAATTGAAATAAAAAATAACTTTTTAGTATGGAGTATCAATTATATTACCCTCTTTGTTCCAATCAGGTATTCTGTATTTATCCGGATTGTTTTCAATAACTTCCTTTTTCCATTTTTCGGGATATCCAACCTGCTCAGGATGGCCTTTTTCATTTTTAATATACCCGTCATTATATTTTGTTATAAGATGCTCACCAAGCTTAATCCAGCGCTGATGAACAAGGTTTGTTGCTTCTATTGAATATTCAGTAAGAATTTGTGACTGATGCTCAGGATAAAGATCTTTTACAAGAGCGATAATCGAATCCTGCTGAGATATAAATTTGCTTTCAAGCTCACGTTGTACCGCCTGCAAGTCTTTAATCATATATGAATATCTGAGGTTTGTATAATTTGATACAAAATTGAAAACCCACCACATTGAATCCCACGAGAATTTACTCATATTTCCCTTTGTAAAAGGTTCCGGAATTTTTGATATTCCGCAATAAAGAGGTACGTAACAGGTTGTGTAAGTTTCATCAACCCCAAACCAGACTATACCTCCTACTCCATCGGGCAGATAGTTGCGGGCCTGTGCTACAAATGAAAAGGCAGTATTGTAAGACGAGATAGGCCTCTCCCATGAATACTTTGCAGAATCGGTTTCCCAAAAAAGAGGTCTGCATCTGAAAGGAGACCCAAAAGATCCGGCTGCTATTCCCTTTGTCATATCAAATTCAGTACCTTCATAATGATCGCGGATTAAATCAAAAACATCCTTCAATGCCAGCTTTTTGTCAGGCTTTATCCATAGTGGATATCGCTCTGCACCTTCCACTCCTCTGCAATAATCTGTTGAGAGATTCAGAGATGGTGCAGCCCTTGAAAATAGGCTCCAAACGCGGGTTTCGCAATATTTTAACCTGTCGGGAGAAGGTGGATTATAAATGTCATTAAACCTGAATGGAATATTATCTCCAGGGTTGAAATATCCCTTTTTGGTTGCAAATGAAATAACATTTTTTGAGTAAATACAATTCTCAGGATCATCAAGTGGGAATTCACCTATTCTGGCCATATTGGCGTGTGCTGAAATATATCCGTCGGGGATTTTTATTGCTACCCAAATGGCTCCTCCTTCACCACCTGTGCCAATCATTTCAAGTATCCAGGCTTCATCAGGATCAATAATAGAAAACGACTCCCCTTCGCTACCATAGCCATATTCCTCAACCAGGCCGGTTATTACATCAATTGCCTCACGTGCTGTTTTTGCTCTTTCCAGTGCAAGATGCATCAGGTGCCAGTATTTAAGCGGTTTCGATTTGTCCCACAACTCTTCCCGGCCTGTAAATGTTGTTTCACCAATAGCCACCTGGTATTCATTCATCTGAAACCCGATCACCTTATTTGTGTGTGAGGTCTGCAATATACTATCGTTACCGTATTTGATATAAGTGCCTTTAGGATAATGAGCAGCTTCGGAAAGATTAAGGTGATAAAGCCACTCCCCATCATTGGTATAAACCATCATTGTGGAGCCATCCGCAGAAGCACCCTTAGTGATAATGAGGTTTGTACAGGAAAAACTTTCATTTATTACAAACAAAAAAAGGAACAGGCCAATAATAAAGTGTCTCATAGTTCATTATTTTATAATTCAAGAAGATTGACAAAGATAGAATAAAAATTAGTGTACTTTTGTATTCTAATTTCAATTATAACAAGATGAAAACAATTAAAAAAGTAGTACTGGTAATTGTAATTGTCGGACTAGGCATTTTAGCTTTTCTTTATTTCGGCAAATACAGCGAAGGTACCCGGGCAGGGATAGTTATGAAAGTCAGTAAGAAAGGAGCTATTTTTAAAACCTGGGAAGGGCAGATGAATCTGGA
>JAOZLR010000429.1 GCA_029934735.1 Bacteroidales bacterium | reverse complement strand
AAAAATAGCTTTTTCAGATTTCGGGGTTTTGGTACATAGGGGTGCTTTTTAAGCACCCCGTACCATTTTTAGTAACTTGTCATTTCTTAGTTTGCTCGTATGGATTTATGTCTCAGACTATTTGCTAACCGGCTTCATACCTAAAATCTTCTCTGCAAATTCAAAAGTCTTATTCTCAACGGTTTTGAAATCTTTAGATAGTATCCCTGATGCAATGGGATGAACGCCAGCGTTTGGAAAAGCTACTTTCCATTTTTTAGATTCCGGAGTGGAAACCTGATCGAACATTTCAAGTAATCTCGGTACCGAAACGGTAGGGTCCTGATGTTCTTCATCTTTGTAATAATAACCGAGAAACAGCGGTTGATGTATTCTCTTAAAAGTCTCTTCAGTCATTGTTGCATTCACAAGTATCTTCATTGCCTTAACTGCTTCGAGCCTGTATTTCGATTGCCAGTATTTCTGAACCTCCGGCGGATCATCATAAACTACATATTTGCCTTGAATCAATTTTCCGAGAAATAGTCCGCAGGGTTTTGTAAGAATATTTGCCGACTTATCAGCAACATCAACATTGGGAGAATAGAGAATAAGTCCGTCAATCCAGGAGTTTTCAGCTGCAATAGCCAATGACAATGTCCCTCCGGTTGAAGTACTCATTAAAATTACCTTATCACCCAACTGCCTTCCGATTTTAACAGCATCTTTTGCCGTTTTGAGATAATTTTCAGGAGAAAGGTCAACCAGAGCATCTGTTGTGTCGATACCATGTCCGTAAAGGCGGGAAAGATACATATTGCAACCATATCGCCTGGCAAAATTGTAGTTAACAGGGTCTCCTTCCATCCAACTGGCTGAAAACCCATGAACATATACTAACACATATTCGGTCTTCTCTTTTTTGTCAGGATTAGCCCAGACAATTTTCGCCTCATTATCTTTTTTTATCGTTGTTCTGGCAGCTTCCGATTGGTTAATTTCAGCTTCAAGTTGTCCAGGGCTCTTTGCATTTGTGTCGTTTTCAATTTTTGCAGATAATTGAACATTTGCAGGTTTTGATATCATAAGATAGGCTATTACAACGACAATTATTATAATTAAAATCCAAATAAATATTTTCATCTTCAATCAGTTTTGTTAAATGATACTTTTGCAAAAGTAACCAATATATTTACTTTTTGTTTTATGTGATTCGAAAAAAAGCTATAATTTTACAAAGTTTAAAAAATAATATTATGAGTAGATTTAAAATATTTTTAGTGGTTGCAGTTATAATGGCTGCGGGATTTGTATCCTGTAACAAGGATGAAGATAAAAATAGCGACCCTGCTATTAATTCGATAACGGTGAGTCCGACACAAACAGAGACCAACACCAACGTAGCTGTTTCTGTTGAAGCCTCAGATCCTGACGGAGATATCCTGAGTTACAGTTATACTGCTACAGGCGGGGTAATATCCGGGAACGGGCCTGCCGCAGTGTGGATGTCAGCACCTCAGCAGGGTACTTATACAGTAACGGTTACTGTAAGTGATGGTAAAGGAGGTTCTGCAAGTGCAAGTGCAACATTAGCTGTTGTCCAGGGAAAATACAAGGTCGTAAAATTAGAAACCGATTTTGGTGATATGATGATTTGGTTGTATAATGAAACACCAATCCATAAAGCAAATTTCCTGAATCTTACAAATAGTGGTTTTTACGACAGCCTGATCTTTCACAGGGTAGTCTATGATTTTGTCATCCAGGGAGGCGATCCGGAAGGAACTGGTTTTGGAGGTCCTGGTTATACAATTCCTGCCGAAATTGTAGATACTATGCAACACAGATACGGAGCTGTCGGTGCTGCACGCCAGTCCGATTACTATAATCCCGACCGTGAATCGAATGGGTCTCAGTTTTATATTGTTACCGACCCCGATGGCGAGCCGGATTTGAATGGTAAATACACTATTTTTGGATATGTCTTTTCGGATATGGAAGCTGCATTTGATATTTCGCAGGTTGCGGTTGACTCTCTTAATAAGCCTTTAGAGACAGTCTATATGAAGAAATTGACAGTAGAAGAATATACGGCGGAAGAGCTTAATGATATATTCGGTTTTGAAATTCCGTAAAATAAAACCGGCGGTACTTACGTTTTTTTATATTTGAGAGAATGATGAAAAATATAAAAGCTATGAAGTGGAATTTGTTATTACTGCCGGTATTACTATTTATTATAGCTTGCTCTTCAACAAAAAACGTAGAGAGTATTAACGAGATTACAGCCCATAGAGTTGAAGATTCTACCGAATATGAGTTGGTGGTTTTTGATTCTGGTTTTGATTCCTGGTTTGCTACCAACCGCAAACCTAAGTGGTATCATTCGCATGAGTTTTACAAAAATTGGAATGCTATTTATGTTAGTGAGTGGAACTTTAGGGTGACTAATATGGAATACAAAGTGCCTTATGATTATTCCATTAATTACGAAGTAGGCGAAGATTATGGTCTGGATGTAGATTTTGAGTTATACTGGTGGTTTAAGTTTATGGAGGATAAATATAATATGAAACTTGCCACTTTTGAGGGTCGATGAGGTAAATTGTAAAAACTATTTTTATTTTATGGAAAACGAAATAATTCACGAAAACAATAAATTTTATACTGTTGTAGAAGGGCAGGAGTGTCATCTTGAATATAAAATTAAGGATGATAACTCAATTGTTTTTTATCATACTTACGTGCCACCTGCATTGCGGGGTCGTGGACTGGCAATGGATATAATAAGAGAGGGTCTGGATTACGCAATTTCAAATAATATGAAATTTGTTCCTGCCTGCTCTGCTGTAAGAACATTCGTAAGGAAATATCCTGAATATGAG
>JAOZLR010000428.1 GCA_029934735.1 Bacteroidales bacterium | reverse complement strand
CTCGTAAAGCATTTCTGACAACAAACCTTGCTTCATATTTTTTATTATGAGCTACAGCGTCTTCAAGATCAAGGATAACTCCATTAGGCATATGTATGCCAGCGTTAATCATAAGTTTTGGAGTGTTCCCGGGTAAATAGAGCCTCGAAAACCTGAATCTGTCCTTTTTAGTCAGGAATGTATTTTCGGAAATAACATCCAATAAATACTCTTTGTCAGTCTTTATCAGTTGTTTAACAGCGGCTTCTACTCTCGCTGCAATCACAAAAGGCAGAGCCCCGGTATCTTCCATTTCAATCTTTGCATTTTCGATACCAAAAAAGGCCAGCATTTCCCTAACCTGTTTTCTTATTGAATTGCCATACATTACATCAACCTTGCTTTTTAGCGATATGTCAATACCACCGCTTTTAGTGAGCTCAAGTTGTACAAAACAGTCAGATTTAACTCCTGCGCCTTTATTGCCCGCAGTAGCAATACTATTTTTATTACTCATCGCATTTATTTTTGATATATTTCAAGAGGTCAAAAATAGTATAAAACCTAAATCAGGCAAGAAAGAATCTGTCTAAATTGTAAGTTTCCTTTTGATCGAATTAATGGGGAAGTATATGGAAAAGAAAAAGCTTAATTCTTATACTTAAGCCATTTCCATAATTCACGGTAGTTTACTTTTTTCCCATAAATCAATATTCCTGTCCGATAAATTTTCGCAGCGATCCAGGTGGAGCTAATGAATCCTAAGATCAATAAAGTAAATGAGAGAAAAAGGTCTATAAACGGAACGCCAAATGGTATTCTTATCATCATAATAATGGGGGAGGTGAGTGGAATAATTGATAACCAGAAGGCAACCGGTCCGTCAGGGTTAGTGATGATAACCTGTGCAAGAACAAGCGATAATATGAGTGGGATCGTTACAGGTAGCATAAATTGTTGTGTGTCTGTCTCGCTGTCAACAGCTGCACCAATAGCAGCAAAAAGAGATGCGTAGAGAAGGTATCCTCCAAGGAAGAAGAAAAGAAACGAACCAATCATCACAGGAAAGTTTATGGACTGTATGGATTCGAAAACAGCAATTACAGATTCATTGACATTACTGTCTTGCGACATATCTTCCATAGGAACAATACTTTCGGTTTGCATTTGTAGCTGCGACTGTTTGAACTTTGAAATATCGGTCGAATAAACCGACAAAAAGCCTGAAACAATAATTAGCGTAAAAATTACCCATAAAGCAAATTGTGTAAGGCCGACAAGAGCAACCCCAACAATTTTCCCCATCATTAACTGAAATGGCTTTACCGATGACACAATGACTTCTACAATACGATTAACCTTTTCTTCAATCACGCCTCTCATCACTAAAGCTCCATACATAAAAATAAATATGTAGATAATAAACCCACCGATAAATCCAATAGCCATGCTAAGCTCTGTGGAACTCTGCTTTTCTTCGCCTGCTTTGTTAATTTTTATTGTTAGGAGGTTAATGCTGGTTTTAATTGATTTTAAAATATCCGGATCAACGCCAGATGCCTGTAGTTTCAGTGCCTCAACCTCTTTACGCATCACGCCTTTAATGTATCCCTTGACAACTATATTGGGTTGGCCTGTTGAATAGAGTTTGGCAGATTGTGGAACGCTTAATTCTGTTTTGGGGATATACAGAACAGCATATAGATCGTTGTTTTCAATATCTTTTTTAGCGGTTTCTATATCTGTATCCAATTTTAGAAACTGAATATTGTCTGTATTTTTGAATCCATGCCAGAAAATATTAGTTTCATCAATAACACCCACAACCTTATTGCTGCCCTCCATCTCGGCAATATAAACCGGTACAATGAAGAGTGCTGCAAGCAGAATTGGCCCGAGAATAGTCATAACGATAAACGACTTCTTTTTCACTCTTGTGAGATATTCGCGCTTTAATATTAGCAATACCTTGTTCATCTGCTATCTGGCTAATTTTTAAATTTGTTCTCTTCCACCTTTCGTATAAATATTTCATTCATCGAAGGTAGAATTTCGTTAAATGAGTGAATTTCAATATGAGGTATTAGCTCTTTCAGAAGTTCGTTAGGTTTATCATTGTTTTTTATCCTGATTTTTGCTCTGCTCATATCATCATCCTGCCATTGTGTCAATACCTCATAACCGTTTTTTAATACTGTTGAAAGATTGTTACCTGATGACTTGTAAGCAATCTCGAAAGAGTTGGTTTTATATGCGTCTTTAATCTCCTTCATTTTGCCTTCAAGGATTTTTTTAGAGCGGTCGATAAGGGCTATATGGTCGCATAATTCCTCAACCGATTCCATATTATGGGTTGAAAAAATTATTGTAGCACCATTGTCTCTTAATTTTAGTATTTCGTCTTTCAGAAGGTTAACATTGATTGGGTCAAAACCGCTGAATGGTTCATCAAAAATCAGGAGTTTTGGGTCATGGACAACAGTTACAATAAATTGAATTTTCTGTTGCATTCCTTTTGACAACTCTTCAACTTTTTTATTCCACCACGAATTGATTTCAAATTTCTCAAACCATTCTTTAAGGCGTTTTGTTGCCTCTTTTTTTGAAAGACCTTTCAGCTGAGCAAGGTATAACGCCTGTTCTCCAACCTTCATCTTTTTGTAAAGCCCTCTCTCTTCAGGAAGGTAACCGATTTGCTCCACCATTTTACTTGTTGCCTCTTTTCCGTTGAAAAGAAGTTTACCACTGTCAGGGGCAATAATGTCATTAATAATCCTGATTAGTGTGGTTTTACCAGCCCCATTAGGACCTAGCAATCCAAATATGCTACTTTCAGGCACGCTGATGCTCACTCTGTCGAGGGCCTTATGGCCGGCATACTGTTTTGTTACATCCTGTGCTTC
>JAOZLR010000080.1 GCA_029934735.1 Bacteroidales bacterium | reverse complement strand
TTACTGTTACATCAGCATCAAAATGCATCTCAAATTTAAGCCTTTCAAAAATTGCTATCATCATGATAAAAATTCTTCACCCAGGCGATCATCTGATTCTCTGTCATACTATCTGACGATACTACCTTTTTAAGTTTAGGTGCTAGTTTAGAATCATCGAGAATACGTTTTTCTAATTCCTTTTTCATATTCCCGGGTCCAAACAATACCAATTCATCCATATCCTTTATTTCACTCAACAAGCTTTTCAAAAAGTTGGAAGTTTGTTCCTTGATACGTCTTTCTTTATGTTTTTCCTGACTAAGGAATTGATCACCAAATCTGCCAAATTTCTTTGTTTCCCCATCTATCCTCTCTCTGGTAACAATATCAGATTCAATGGTCCTAAGTTTATTACTGCCACTATCCAAAGTAATAATTGTGGCTTTTTTATGATCCAACCAAATACCGGTTTGCTTTTTCATTTGTTTAAGTTTTAAATTATTTTCTTTGTTAAAAAAATATTCTTGATTGCTTTCTACAATTCTTTCCACAATTACTTTCTGTTTTTCCTTTGTCTTAATCTTGAAAAAAATACTGCATACTTATTTTTGATCACTGAATTCAACTATTTAGAGTTTACCCAATCAGCTATTTTCTGTACGGCTTGAATCACAGAAATGCAACAGCTATCTGTAAAACCATCAGGAAGATTCTCACTAAGGGGTATTGTTTCACTTATTGACAAGGCTTTTGATCCATCAAAATTAACATAAGCCATACGTGCAGTTAATTTTTCAGGGGGACACAGAAAAGCCTCTCCCGGCAATATTGCAACACCAGTCTCCTGCAGTAGCTTTTCGCAAAGTTTTTTACTACTTGTAATACCTTTACTTTCCAATTTTATTGATAGTGGTGAAAAATCAAGAAAAAGATAAAATGCTCCATCCGGAGAATGAACTTGTATTCCTGCTTCACGTAATATTTTAGTACTACGATCTCCCAGATGTGAAAGAATGCGACGAACATGCCATAAATATCTCTCAATTAAAATCCCACCCTTAAATGCCCGGACAGCTGCATATTGTATTGGAGCACTAACTGATGTATATGTTTCACTGGCAACAGCAGCCATGGCATTCATCAACCAATCAAAATTAGGTGGAAATGCGAAAGTCCCCAAACGCCATCCACCGGCTCCACACCACTTAGATAAACCAGAACTGATAATTGTTCCTTCGGGATAAAATTGTGCAATAGAAATATGTTGGCCTTTATAATGTAATTGCCCATAAATTTCATCCGAAAGGATAATCATTTCATATTTTCTTGCAATCGCAGCAATTTTTTTAAGTTCACTTGACAAATAAGTTCCCCCATCAGGATTTGAGGGATAATTAAGAATTAATAAACGAGGTTTATATTGGTCGTTCTCGCTTAATAGAAAATCATTAAGCTGTTTAGGAGTTATTCTCCATTTGTTTTCAAAGGAAGTGTGAATAAGCTTAATATTCCTTCCAATAATTTTTGCTTGTGGAGCATAGGATACCCAACAAGGAGTTGGTAGAATTACATCTCCATAATAAACCATCTGTAAGATAAACATCAATTCTTTAGACCCGGGCCCTATAAGGACATTATTAGATTTGATATCTACATTATCTTTTTGCCTATGAAAGTGAGCAACAGCTTGACGCAATGCTTCCAGGCCTTTAACAGGAAGATAATCTTTTTCATGAGCATGTAGTTTTAAAGATTCAACAACAGGAGCCGGAACCGGGAATGGTGATTGACCAAGCCCCATTGGATAAATTGTCTTGCCGTTATTAGATAATTTTTTACTCAATTCATTGATAGCGAGAGTGGGGGACTGATTGATTCCCCTAATATTTAAATTTAGACTTATATGTTTTTTGTTTTTCATTTGACTTACTATATCTGTTTTTATAATGATTTTTTACTACAATTAAACAGAAGTTAATTTTTCATTCTTGCTTTTTAATAAATTTTTCAATTGTTCTGTGTGATAAAGTGGTTTACTGATTTTTCGTTTTTCAACATGGTAATATTTTACCATAATCATTCGGGCAAGTAAATATGATGTGGTACTTTCTGCTCCCTGGTTCAGATTTACGCCATCTTTCTCCAGAACATCATAACATCCTCCTGTGGCCGGGTTATAGATAATCTGGTTTAAGTGGTTAAGCCCCAAGAACCAATCGAAAGCAATGTTAAGTTTTGTGAGGTAGTGTGGTTCACCAAGTTCAGAATAAAAAAGATCAATGGCCATAATAGTGTAAGCTACATTAATGGGTTGCTCGATGAAACCTTCCTGGCTTTCCTTTGTTTTATGGATCCATCCTTCATTTGAGATTACTTTGATACAGCCGTCTTTAAATATTTTTGACAGCAAGAAGTCAAAAGTAGCTTTGGCAATAATATGATAGCTTATATTTCCTGTTGCTTTCCATGCATACAACATAGCTTCAGGTAGAAGTGCATTGGTGTAAGTAAGGTATTCCTCAAACCAGTGCCAGTTTTTGTCAGCCACCTTGTTGAAATATTCGAGTAAACGATTGGCTAATACTATGATAAATGTAGTTATTTTTTTATCATGTTTTTTTAAGTTGTAATAATATAAGCCTTTAATGGTAAACGCCATAGCACTTGGTGAATGAATGTTTTCCACATTTGTTAGTGCATTTTGCATACAGGTTTCAGCCTTATCAAGCATCAATTTATTGAAATTGTCCTGTGAAAGTAAAAACCCCAGTGCCCATATTGCCATACCATTGGTGTCATCGAGGTTTGCAGTATTGTTACGGATGTGAATACTTCCATCTTTATCAACATAATTAATAAAGCTGCCATCTGATTTTTGGCAATAAATAATATAGTCCAAATACGTATTAACCAGTTTCAAATCAGAAGGTTTGTTTGTTAGTCCGTAATACTGGCTCAAAGCTATCAGCGCCCTGGCATTATCGTCCAAACTGTATCCCGAATTAATATCTGCAATGTCAAAATTCGAAAACCGGATGATTCCCCTATCTGTTGTTAAATGTTTAATGTGTTCAAGATTTATGGGAGGGATCCGGTAACGGTAGTTGGAATGTTCGATAAAAGGCCGGAAAAGTTCCATAATTTGATTGGCCACGTTTTCCCAAATTGTATGTCTGGTTTTATAAAAAGCGTTTTTACCCATCCGTTTGCGGAGATTTTCATCTTTCAGCAGCCGTATGGCTGCCCTGGCAATTTGTTGAGGTTGTTCAAAGTCCACAAGAATTCCGGCATCTTCCGATAACAATTCCCTGGCATGTGGAATGGATGTGGCAATAATTGGGCAGGCACTACCCATGGCATATATAAAAGTTCCACTGACTGCCTGGTCACGATTTTTTGTAGTAAACAGATAAATATCCGTAATGCTAAGATAGTCAAGCAATTCATCAAGATCAAGAAATTTATTTACAAACTGTACATTTTCTTCAAGGCCAAGTTGTTTAACTCTTTTTTCCAGAAAATGCCTGTATTTTTCGCCTTCAACTTTTTTAATTTCCGGATGAGTCTTGCCAAGCACAAGATAAAGGACATCAGGGTATCTTTCTTTTATTTCAGGTAAAGCGTCTATCGCAGTTTCGATACTTTTTTGCCTTACCAAAAGTCCGAAGTTAGTGATGATTGGCCTGTGGCTGATCCCGAATCTTTCTTTCGCTTTTTCGTTGCGCTTCCATAAAACAATATGGGTACCATGAGGTATAACCTTTATTTTATCTCCAGGTATCTTGTAATCATCAATAAGTATTTGCCTGGAAGAATCAGTCATGACCACTATTTTTTCCGCTTTATCAGCAATGTTTGTTATGGTCTGAAAGATTTTCTTTTCAGGATGTGGTAAAATAGTATGAAAAGTTACAAAAACAGGCTTTACAATAACATCCATCATGTTTAACAAATAGTCGCCCCACTCACCGCCGAAAAGCCCAAATTCATGCTCAATCATTACTATTTTAACTTGGTGATCCCCATTGATTTTTTTAGCTATTTGCTGATATTGCTCAAGTTTGGTAGCGTCTAAAACATATTTTACTTCTTTTGGATAATCAAATCCCTGATGACCGTTTTCAAGTGCACAGATTTCAATCTCAATACTATCATCCATTTGATTTTTAATGGCATTTATTAGGTCATTTGCAAAAGTAGCTATGCCACACTCGCGTGGCAGACAAGATGTTACGAATATTAATTTAGAGTTCATTTTAGTTGTTTTTTAGTTCGCCTAATAATTCATTTAGAGGAATAGTTGCAAAAGATGAAGCATAATCCGACATTCCGTAAGGAATTATAATTTCGTTATTGTGAATGATGGATCCACACGAATAAATAACGTTGGGCACATACCCCTCTCTTTCTTTTTCGTTTGGTATCATTAAAGGATATTTCAAATGGCCAATCACTTTTTCAGGATTCTCAAGGTCAAGAAGGATTGCCCCTAAACTATATCTTCGCATAGGGCCAACACCATGCGTAATCAATAGCCATCCTTCTTTTGTTTCGATGGGGCTTCCGCTATTACCAATCTGAATAAACTCCCAGGGAAAGGTGGGTTGTTGCAATAATTTTGCATTTTTCCAAAGGTTGATTTTATCAGAAAACATAATGTAATTGTTCACTCCATCATACCGTCCAACCATAACATATTTACCTTTTATTTTTCTGGGAAACAAGGCCATGTCTTTATTCTGAGAATATTTCCCACCCATCGGACAAATATTAAAATTATAAAAATCCCTGGTGGAAAATAGTTTAGGCAGTATGGCATAACCGTTATAAGCAGTATAGGTGGCATAATATGTTACTTTGCCATCATCATCGGTAAACTTTACAAACCTGGCATCTTCAATGCCATTACTTTCACTTTTGGATACCGGAAAAATAACCCGCTCGGAAAGTGAGGTGTCAAGCGAAAATGTTATCTCGTAATGCGAATCAGCAAGCCAGAAAATTTCTTCAATTACTTTTCTTTTGGTAGGCGTTAATGCAATGTCCTTTAAAGTCTCAGTAACGCTTGCTTGTAGTTCGCCATACAGGAATTTATCATTTAATTTGTCTAACACAAGATTTACAATATTTTTATGTATATTCATTTCATCCAACTTTTTAATGAAACTTTGTTTATTGTAAACGGTGCGTTTTATATATTCAGGTATTTCGTCCAATTGGCCGGGTTCAGTAAAATGAAAGTCATTATTTTGATCTATAATACCCTGCCTGAAAACAATTGATGAGATATGGCCTTCACCTGTGGCACGAAAACTCACAATAATCCTTTTCTGGCCCTGTTCGAGGCCGTACTGGTCGGGATGCTCAATAATTGAGGGATTAAAATAAGCTGCTGCCTCAACAGAATATTCATGCGTAAAGTAGGAACCAATAAGAAGTTTCAACTCTTTTGAAAGTGATTTGGGTTCAAGCTTTAATTCCTTAAATAAATGCTGGACATTCTTAAAATTGGTCTCGAATACTTTAGTGATCTGGCGGTGTCGCGTTGAAAAATCCCTTAATACCTGGTGTAGTTCAATAGAAACCTGTTCAAGTGACAATTGCAAAATTTTGTTGATAATCTGTAAAGCATTATCATCGCCCGTATAATAGAAACGGGCAATTGTCCTTTTTGGGTTGGGATAAAACACAATGTGCTTTCTTTTTACTGATACTGACATATTCTTCGTTTTAATAATATCTTATAAAAACCATTCAGGATCGATAAACCTGCTCAACTTTTCCCCAAAGGTTTCTATATGTTTATTTTCGCTCACTTTAAATGTTATTTTTTCACCATATTTCCTTGAAATTATAATATAACACTCATTACAGTTATCATCTATCCTGATATATTTTGCTAAAGAATCTTTGTTTGGGATATTTAAACTTTCATGACAAATGGGGCAGAATAAATCTACAATTTCACCTTTTTCAACAGCTAATGATTCGCTTAGGATACTTGTATAGATTCCTATTTCTTCATGCAATAATATAAGGCCTACTTTGTTTGCCGCAGTTTTGGCCGACAAAACGATATTGTTATCAGCATTGATTGCACCCCGGCAATGTGGACATAAATATGTAATTTTCATGGTTGTAAATATTTATAAATTAATAAGGCTGAACCTTTCCTTTATACATTTTAGTAATTCAACATTTAAATTTTCAGAATAAATCCTTACCATCTCTTTTACTTGTGAATTAATAATCACAGCCCCCATTTCCGCATCAAAGAGTTTGCAGTCTGCATTATTTTTAATATCCATTAAAATATCCAAAAACTTCCTATCTGCAATTTGCTTTGGAATTATTATGTACCCTTTCCGATCTTCTTTTTTATCAATATAAATACCATCCCCTATTTCTTCCAAAACAAAGCATTTATTAACTCTGACGACCGCAGTATCAGATATTAATACCTTTTTAACAAATTCGACCCCCTCTTTAAGAAAACAGCTTTGTAATAAATGAATATTCTCATAATCAGTAAGATATTTTACTCTTATTGCCGAATATTTATGATGTAAAAAAACCAGTGATGCTCTTGCTATACTTACATCTTCCATATAACACGAATCTATATTCTGCGCAATGCGCAAAACTTCTTCTAAAGAATAATAATGTGTTGTAAACAAAAATAAAGAATTGGGATTTGCCAATTCCGGAACAGTTTCATAGTAGCCCGGATAGGGCAAGTTAGCTTCTGCAACACAAGTATTTTTAAGGATATTATAGTTTACAGAAACCAGTGATTCCTTTTTTGTAATCGAACCACATACTTCAATTATATTGTTTGTTTTCATAGCCTTATGTTGTTTATAGGGCTCACATATCTGTAATTATTTATAAACTGTGCTTAAGTTTTGTAATAATGCCTTCTGCTGCCTTAATTAAAACATACTTTGTCGGGGCTGAGGTTAATAAGGGGTGTGTCCCGATTTGAAATGAAATCAATTCGTAAACAGTTACCTTTTTTTGAATCGCCATTCCTATTAGATTGATGATTTCCCCGGTTGATTTCCCTCCCCACACTTCACCACCTACAATGGAGCCGTCAGACGGGGAAGCATATAGTTTGACAGTTAATTGAGAAGAATTCTTAAAAGCCCCCGGGTGAGTATCAAAATCAGTAAATTCAGAAGATACGAGGTCAATATTAAATTCCTTTGCATTGTTTTCGTTCACTCCTGCTGCAGCCATTGACAATCCATTAATCTCAGTTGAAAATATTGCAATTGTACCCGTATTCCAATCTATAATTTTAATGCCGAACAGATTATACCCTAAAACCCTGGCTTCTGCTGTTGCAGTTGACGCTAACATAATGTGATCCAGTCTTCCGGTTATAAACCCCAATGTTTCTGAGCAGTCACCAATTGCACAAACATTTCTAATATTTGTTCTTTGAAAATTATCAACCTTGATGGCATTCTTGGAATTCAATTCCAATCCGGCCTTTCTGGCTAATTCTGTATTTGGGATATAACCTATGGCCATTATTACCAAATCGGCTTCTACAATTTCACCGGTATTTAATTTTACACCTGCAACTTTTCCATTATTCCCTACAACCTCTTTTACCAGTGTTGAAGTTAATACATTGATTTTTGTCTCCTTCAATCTTTCGGTAGCAATTTTACTGAGTTCCCCCGAAAAAGCTTTGTTAAAACAATATGCTTCGCTTTCTATTATTGTAATAGATTTATCGGGACACATTGCAAGCTGTTCGGCAAGCTCAGCACCAATAAACCCTCCCCCGACAACAACAATATGTTTGGCTTGATCGGTTTTCCTTTTAAGTGCCTTAATGTAATTGTAACTTTTTTTCACATATTCAACTCCGGCAAGATCGTAACCAGGGATAAATGTGGGGACAACAGGGGTAGATCCTGTAGCAAATATCAACCTGTCGTATCCATACGAATTACCTGATTTAACAGTAATCGCTTTACCAGATACATCGACCTCCACAACCGGATCAACTATAACATCTCCTCCAAGATCAATAAACGGTTTAGGCCCCATTACATTTTTATCCAAATTATCTAATTCATGAAAGACATAAGGAATACCACATGGAACAAGCCCCTTATCTTCTTCCTTTATCATTAACATTGATTTTTCAGGGTTTTGTTTTTGAGCAGTCACTCCGGCAACTATTCCGGATGGACCTGCCCCAATAATAATAACATCGTAAGTTTTCATATTTTTATAAATATCTTTAATTAAATTAAATTCAAAGATAATCATTAGTTATTAAATATTGATATTACTTAGATATATTTGTCTTAATAATATAATTGATACTATTCAATATTTATATTGATATAAATTATAATTTTGTCTTGCAAAAAAATTAGATGTCTGGTTAATTTATTTTAATGAATAAAGTTGTAAGCAATGGGTAATTTATCTGAATCGACAAAGTGTCATGAATGCAAAAAAAGTTCGAAATATTTTAAGAGGCTAAGCCCTTCTGAACTTGAATTTATCAATCAGAATAAAACGCAATTATTATACAGAAAAGGGGAAACTATATGCAAGCAGGGAGCTTTTGCATCAGATGTTTTATATATTTCGGATGGTTTAGTTAGCTCATACCTTGAGAGTTCCAATAATAGACATATTAATTTAAAAATATTAAAAACTTCAGAATTCATCGGTTTGTCTTCAATTTATGGAGACAACATCTACAATTACTCCACCGCAGCTATAAAAGATTCAACAATCTGCATGATTAAAAAAGAGAGTTTTAAAAAAGTACTGACAAGCAATGGCGATTTTGCTTCTGAAATTATTAAAGGGTATTGTGAAAATGAAAATCAGCTCTTTAATAAAATATTAAGTCTGGGTAGTAAACAAATGCATGGCAGATTAGCTGATGCTCTGATATATTTGTACAATCAAAATATGCAGGAAGAGAAAATATTCCCCTATTTATCAAGAAAGGATATTGCTGAATTCGCCGGCCTTTCAACCGAAAGCACAGTCAGATTGCTTACTGAATTTAAAAATGATAACATCATCGACATCAGGGGAAAAGAGATAAAAGTATTAAACCCGGATTTACTAAAGGAGATCAGCAGGCGGGGGTAACAGGGTGATGTTTGCCGATTGAGGCATACAAGACTGGTGAGAAGATGTATAAAAACAAAGAATCCCGTAGGGATTTAATGTTGGTAGCCCCGTATGAGCGAAGCAAAATGCGGGGCTATTTTATTGAAAAATATGCTACTGTTAAAATGGCTTAATCCAGCCCTTTTCGATTAGGCTACCTGATTTTTAAAAATGGCACTGTTAAACCGAAATGGGTGGCACTGTTCAAACCGAAATAGCCAACAAGATAGACTTCATTACAAAGCTTCGACTAAAGCATTCTTTCGGCTGGCATTAAAAGTAATAAATTCTTGTTGAAAACTAATGCAGTTTTTATTTGGATTTTAACAC
>JAOZLR010000079.1 GCA_029934735.1 Bacteroidales bacterium | reverse complement strand
CTTAGAATTTTTACCTTTCTGTTTTTTGTTATACAGGGTAAATCCCAGCCATATCAATCCAATTAATAATGGTAAATAATCTTTCATCTATTTTAATAACAATTTAACCAGTTGTAATGAGGCTGTAAATATAATATAAAATTCTTCATCTGAAAGATAAAATCAGTTAACGGTAGAATAAAATCAGTTTTCGGTAAATAATCAACTGATTTTCGGTTAATTCTAGTGAATTTAGAATGATTATAAATTACTTAGGATTTCAAGAACCTTTTCTCTTTTACGCCTCGAAACAGGAACTTCACTACCATCAGCCATTAAAACGAATCCTCTTTCATTTCGTGAAAAGGTTGTCGCGTACTTAAGATTTATTAAATGAGATTTGTGGATTCGCAAAAAATTGTATTCTGATAGAAGTTCCTCATTATCCTTCAATGTTCTTGAAACAAGAATCCTCTTTCTGTCAATAAAATAAAAGAACGTATAGTAATTTGATGATTCGCAGCGCACAATTTCACTAATTTTAACAACATAAACCTTGTCAGATGTCGATAGGACAATATTGGGTTCTTCCCTGGGACCTTTATAATTTCCAAGCAAAGCATCAATATTTGGTTTAAGATTTTGCTGTTTCTGTTTTTCTTCAGCCTTGTTAACAGCTACTTTGAGGTCATCTGGAAATATGGGCTTCAGCAGGTAATCAAGAGCACTGAATTTTATGGCTTTAATAGCAAACTGGTCATATGCTGTTGTGAATATCACATCAAAGTTATAATCATCCAGCTCTTCCAACAGTTTAAACCCACTACCATCCGGCATCTGAATATCAAGAAATATAATATCCGGCTTATATTCGGTAATTGCACTAATACCTGATTTTACTCCGTCAGCCTCAGCGACCACCTCAACATTTTTACAATATAATTTCAGCAATCCTGAAAGGGTCTCCCTTGATCTTTTTTCGTCTTCAACAATAACAGCTCTGAGCATAATAAATATTTTTTAACACTTATTAACATTGTTATATATTATATAATAGTATAAAAATTAACCTAAACTAAATTTCACTCCTCCTTAAAATGAATAATTATTCTTACTTCCGTACCTGCCGCTTCATTTTTATTGTTTTTTAGATCAACAATTTTCACTGAAAAATCCTCTTTACTCTGTCTGTTAAGAATTTCAAGTCTTGCTTTTGTTATCAACATTCCCCTCGAACTGTGCTTAATACCTGAATCCTTAGCAATTTCAGCAGCTTTCTCTCTTCCAATACCGTCATCTCTAACTATACACAACAATGATTTATCCGATTTCTTCTTTACATCGATACTTAAGTTTCCCTTGTCGGACGAATTAATTAATCCATGGATAATTGCATTCTCAACATAAGGCTGAATTATCATAGGAGGAATATCAACAAACTCTTCATCAAGCTCGGGGTCAACATTTATTTTATACTCAAACTTTTTGTTAAACCTTAGTTGCTCAAGATCAATATAATAACGAATGGCAGCAAGCTCATCTTTCAATGAAACATATTTATTGGTGGTATTTGACAGAACAACACGCATTAACTGTGAGAATTTACCAAGATAGAAAACGGCATTCTCAATATCATTTTCAAGAATATAACTTTGAATTGAGTTGAGAGAATTGAAAATAAAATGAGGGTTAATCTGAAGTCTGAGAGCTTTTTGTTCAAGATCAAACTTCTGCTTTTCAATTTCAAGGAGTTTCACTTCCATTTCATGGCGTCTTTTCATTCTTCTGATTCTCCAGTAAACTACCCAATATATGATGAATACAATTATCAAAAAGATAAAAACCCTAAAGTACCAGGTTGCCCACCATGGAGGTTTTATCAATAACGTTAGTTTAATTCCTTTTTCATTCCAAACACCGTCGTTGTTCGATCCGCCTGCTATAAACGCATATTTTCCAGGACTAACTTTTTTATACTCTGCCCATCTGTTTTCGGCATCCACTAAAACCCAGTCTTTATCAATATTTTCAAGTTTATATTTATATTTATTCTTTGATGGGTTTGTATAATCCAGGGCCGCAATTTCAAAAGAAAAGAAGTTATCGTCGTAATTCAAATAAATAGTATCTCCGTCAAAAAAATCATTAGGAACAATTTCATTAAACTTTCTGAACACTGAAACAACTACAACAGGTTTAACAGGATTTACTTTTATCTTATCAGGATTATAAACATTATAACCATTCATGCCACCAAAGTATAAAAGACCACTCTTACTTTTCAATGCAGCACCAAGATTAAACTCATTGCTTTGCAATCCATCCTTTACATCATAATTAACAAAACTTTGATCAGGTACATTAAATTTAGATATACCATAATTTGTACTAATCCAAAGGTTATCATTATCGTCTTCCAAAATTCCATAGATAATATTATTGGGTAATCCGTTCTCAGTAGTATAGACCTTAAATTTACCTGTCTGAGGATCAAGCCTGTTCAATCCTCCTCCGGAGGTACCAATCCACAAAAATCCCGAATGGGCCTCATATATACAAAAAACACTGTTATTGCTGAGGCTTTTATCATTGTCAGGTTGATTGAAATATTTAATGAACTTATTATTTCTCCTGTCATACCTATTCAGCCCGTTATCAGTACCTACCCAAATATTATTCCTGCTATCTTTAAAAACAGATATTATAATATTATTGCTAATAGAAGCGGGGTCATTTTCGTCAGATTCAAAAATAACAAAACGATTAGTTTGTGGATTATAATTACAAAGACCTTTTCCTGTTCCAATCCAGATAGAACTATCAAGCTCATCCCAAAGCAATGCATTTACAATATTACTACCTATACTATTTTGGTTTGGATTATAATTATAGGCCACAAACTCTTGAGTATTCATTGAATATTTAAATAAACCCAAACCATAAGTTCCAAACCACATACAGTTCAGTTCGGGAGTATATAGTATAGTTCTGACATCAAAGCCCGAAACATCCACCTGGTCCTGAATATTCCGGGAAATTGTAAAATATTTTTTTGTTTTAGTATTGAAAACATTAACTCCGTTGGAAGTACCTATCCATATCAGGCTATCGGATGTTTCCGTAAAAGTCCAGACAAAATTATTACTAATAGATGAATTATCATTGGTTCGGCGGTAGCAATGTTTAAAGTCACTGTAATACTTGCTAATCATATTTACACCTTTGAAAGTTCCAACCCAGATATTCCCTGTTTTATCCTCAAAAATTGAATAGACTTTATCATTACTGAGGCTTCCCGGATCATTCAGTATATTTTTAAACCTGATAAAAGTGTCGCTTTTTTTATTTTTCAGATTTAAACCACCGCCACCTGTACCTATCCAGATATTCCCTTTTGAGTCCTCATAGATATCTCTAACCCAATTATTACTCAAACTGTTTGGATTATCAGGGTCATTATAATAATGTTTTATAACGTGCATTAATGAGTCAAGAAGGGTCAAGCCGTTTCGGGTTCCTACCCAGTAATTACCTTTCTGGTCCTGCAATATACTTCTGACATTATTGTGGCATATTGTGGAGGGGTCATCATCAATATGATAAAATCTTATTGAAATTTCTGTGGCAGGATCAAACTTAATAAGCCCAAAAGAGGTTGATATCCAAATAATGCCATTACGGTCTTCATACAGATCAATGATATAATTACTTCTTGGGCTTAAAAAATCCTGCGGTTTGGAGAAGTAGGAAACAAATTCTTCACTTTTTTTATCAAACCTGTTTAATCCACTTCCGGTACCAATCCAAATTGTACTATCCCCTGTCTGAATTATAACATTCACTCTATTGTTGACCAATCCATTGATACTATCTACATTATGGAGATATTTTGTAAAAGTCCTGGTCTTTCTGTCGAAACGGTTAAAACCTTTATCAGTTCCTATCCAAATTATTCCCTCATTATCTTCAAGAAGCGTGTAAATTGAGTGATTACTTAGTCCGTCTTCAATATTATATGTTACAAAGCTATAACCATCATATCTGTTCAGTCCATCCCAGGTGCCAAACCACATATATCCATATTTGTCCTGAATAATTGAGTAAACCCAGTTTTGTGATAACCCCTTTTCCAGCTTTATATTTTCCGAGGCAAGGCGTTGAAATTCAATATTCCCCAATTCCTGCGAAACGACAGGGGTTTTGATAAAAACCCCAGTAAGACAAAACAATACAATGACCTTTAAAACAATTGTTTTCATAATTTCTAAACTACTTACATTTTGAGCCTTTTTTTCTTTGCTTTTTGTTATATTTCTTTGCCTTTTTCAGGCTCTTTTTCATTCGTTTCTGAGTTTCCTTTGTCTGTAAGTCGTAGTGAGACTTAATTTCTGCCTTTTGTAATTTATCAGCTTCTTTAGCACTCTTCTTTTGAGCCTTATATGCCTGTTTTTGTTTTTTCGTCCCTTCAGAGCCTTTACACCCTCCAAAAAAGGAAATCATAAAAACAGAAACAATTATTATATAATACTTAAATAACTTCACGAAAACCTTGATAATCTTAATAAAAGCAAATAATAAAAAAAGCTATTCATCGTTTTAATGGTCGAAAATTACTAATAATTATTGTAATTTTGCACCATAATTTAATTAAAATTGAAAAAATATCATATCATATTACTGAGTATTCTGCTGTTAATTGCATTTTTTATCATTCCTTCGTGCGATAAAAATGAGAAACAGCAAGGGTTAATACCCAATGTGTACGTAAGCTTTGAGCTTTATCCCAATTCGATAAATCCTATTCCGGTAAGCACCTGGATTTATGTAAATGATGAGGGTTACAAAGGGATTATTATTTACAGGTACGACCAGAATACCTTTTTGGCTTATGAACGATGCTGCCCTTACGATCCTGAAAAGGATTGTGCAATAGTGGAAGCAGATGAATCAAGTATAACTGCAGTTGATTCATGCTGTATGTCAAGATTTCTTTTAACCGATGGCAGCCCTTTTTCAGGTCCGGCAACACTACCACTTAAACAATATCAAACTTTTTATGATGGCATGATTCTAAGGGTGTATAATCAGCCATAAAAAATAACCTGACTAAAATGCCTCAAGGAAAGTAAAGAAGAAAAGCATTCTGTCTTTTGAAAAACCAGCATCAAAACGCAAATTTGTTCTGCTGTTGCTGTCAACCATCAGTCTTAATCCGGCTCCGGCAGACCAATGAATTCCGTCAAAAGTATATGAACCATAATCTGGAGCTACCTCACCCAGGCCGCCAAATACAGTTCCTCCAAAAATCCAGACAATTGGAAACCTGAGCTCAACCTGGCAGTCAATAAGAGTATGATCGCGATACCTTCCACGATATATACCACGCATCCTGTTATCTCCTCCCATAAGTGCCAGCGATTGAACAGGTACATCACCAAAACGGCCTTCAGTATATATCTGTGCTGCAATTGTCAGAAATTTAACCGGAGTAAAATAATTTCTGTAATCAACAAGGATAAGATTATAATTAAATTTACTGCCAATCCATTTTCCGTAATTCATATATTTGACAAATAAGTATGAACCTTTTGTTGCATTAAATCTGTTGTCGCGTGTTTCCCTGGCAAAAATAAAACCTATGCCCGATTGCAATCCTTCATTTGGTACCAGGTCGATTTTACCAGGATAATCAAGAGTGTCATTATAATCCAAAACATAATAATTATTATACTCATAGTAAATCCCAATATAATACTGCCTTGCAATATTATATTCAAAACCCGTAGAAATTTCAAGATTTCTTGAGTTTACGAGACGTTCGTCATTAATATCGGTAGTATCTCCAAGTCCATAATAATAATCGGGAAAATCCAGATAATAAATCTGAGTATGGCTTCTGTATTTATTTTTTCCAAACATAAGGTCAATCTCTGTTCCTATCTTATATTGGTGATTCAGAGTTAAATAAGCAAGTGAAGTAATATGAGATGGCTGGATTGTTGTATCACCCGGGCCACTCCCACCAATACGAAAGCCATTGTACTTTGTAAGTCCGAACATCCAATCTGTCTCTGTTGAATATGAAATAATAGGTAAGGGGGAATATTTCACAATCTTTTCCATAGATGCATTTATCTTATCCAACTTACTATTATAAGATGTTGTATCACTTTTTTCATCTTTATCATCTACTTCTGTCTGGGAAAAGGAGAAAAAGGAGAGATGAACTCCAACAATTATTAATATTACCTTTATAAATGATGAAATACTTATATTCATTTTTTCAGATTAAATACGGAAAGTGTCAATATGTTGAAAAATAATTATGAGTTTGCTTATATCTATGCAAAAGTAAAAAAATTTCTGAAATATCAAAAAAAACTACGAAGTACTCCTGACCCCTAAATAGCCAATTTCTAACAATCAGATAGGAGTTCTAAAATCTAATAAAAAGAAGGGCAGACTATTCTATTTCTCTGCTTGAACCAAAGTATTTCCGGAGTATTTCATATAAACCTGTGATTTTATTTTTACAACACCTTTTACTTTAAAACTACTCTCTGATTGCTGTTCAAACATAATTTCAAAAAGAACTTCACCAACTTCATGCGGCTTAATTACATTCAAAAACTTGATAGACTTTGCACGGTTCAGAAAGACTTTTTTTTGTAAGGCTCTCTCCAGTAGGTCTTTCATTATTTGAATCTGGACCACTCCCGGCACAATAGGATTACCCGGGAAGTGCCCATCAAAAACCTTATGGTTCTTGTTGAAAGTAATTTCTGCCCTAACCACCTGATTAACTAACTCAAACGATTTGACCTCATATATTGACCTTAATTCCATCCGGGATAGTTTATCTGTTTTAAACTAATTTCAAATTTTAATATTTTATGTGTAAAAATAATCTCCTGCGGGCCTCTGTTTCCGTATTGATTCAAAAAGACCGATGTCTTTCCATATGTACAACCTCGCTCACTGATTTTAACAGGACCTTTAACGTCAGAAGAAAAATAATAGTCTTTTGATCCGTTTTCATTAATCCTGATAACATAGTTTCCGCTATCTACCATTGAACAAACCTTCTCTATTTTACACGAATCACCAGTAAAAAGCAACCCGAAATCAGAACTCAGTTTTTTGACAATTGCCTTTTTATTCAGGAAATCACTCGTATAATTTACACGGGAACTCCCATCCTTCATTACTTCCATCTCAAACAGACGCATGCCTGCTTCAGTCAATAGGGCCAGCCTGAACGATTTATCTTCGGGTATCTGTTTTATGACAGCCAGGCTCGTAAAACTGTTTTTGCCAAAAGTTATCTTTACATTATACAACGACTTATCAAAATTAGGCCCGAAAACCGGAATTAAAACCCGGTTATTAGCAGCTTCCTTTCGATATCCCTGATGACGCAAACTACTGCAGGATTCAAAAAACAGTAAAAGACTACTGAGTATTAAAACGCTCGTCAGGTATCTCTTCATTTATCTTTTTGTTTACAAATTTGATCAGAGTGTAATCATCAGACAACTCAATAACCTTAAAATCAGTGACTGTATAATCCTTCTTACTGATAAACAATTCAATGGTTTTGATATATTTTTTCAATTCTTCCTGTTCAGGCCAAAGTTGGATAAAAAACGAATCGCTATTTTCATAGAAAACAGTGGTCAGGTCTGGCATATTCAATATTTTACCCTGAATAGAGTTTATTATCAAATCGTTTATCTCATTAAACATCCTGCTTGATTCCAAATTAACTTTTATTTCACTATCATCACTTTTGATCAACAATTTCCCTTCATTTAAAATAAGCAAATAGCTGTACGGGCTGGTGTATTCAAGACGTAGCATGTCAGGTTTTTTGTACAGGAGTATTCCTTTTGAAATAATCATTTCATCAAGAAAGGTCAAATTCTTCTCCTGAATAAATTCCGTATTGATAGTGTTGGTTGTAGAAGCTACTTCATTTACCTTTTGACTTATGTAAGCAGTATCAGCAACTTTCGTAAATCCTTCCGGTTGTGCATTTCCAGATAATACAGCAATAAAAATAACAATAAATACATATAAGCCTTTCTGCATATTCTTTTTGTTTTTAGAGTTCTGCTACACCTCTTTTCTTTGTTTATTGTTTTATAACTTACTTTGCATTAATCAATTAACTTTATTTTGGCATGATTTTCGGCTACCCTTCGACAAGCTCAGGGCAGGCTTCGAAAATCCCGCCAAAACTATTCCTCTTATTCCATTTATTCCCCGACCTAAAGGTCGGGGCTACCAACATTTCGCCCCGATGAGGCTTTATAATCATTCCCTTGTGCCTACGATCCGTAGTTCTTAAGCACACAGGTGTGTGTATGCTAAATCAATCATGGGTGTTTCATCTGCTAATATTTAGCAAAAATAAAGAAAAAATGAATGAGGCCTGCTTCAACACGAAAGGTAAACAAAATCAGTTAATTGTAATTAACTCATCAAGTCTTACAATTTCCAGACCTTTGCTTTTTATCACCATTATTGCCCTATCCAAAAGCCTTACTGTTTCCCGTTGTGTATCGTGAAGCAAGATAATATCACCGTTTTTTAACTGTTTCTCAAGTTTCTCCAGTACCTTTTCACTTTTTTGAGTAGTATCTAAAGTTCGTAAACTCCAGCCTATAACCGTGTGTCTGGTTTTTTTTATTGCCCTTGAGAGGAAGGGATTCGTAACACCATAAGGAGGCCGGAAAACGTTAACCTGTTTGCCAATAACTTTTTCTATGATAGCATCTGTTTTTTTAATTTCCAGAATCATTCTCCCTGGTGTGAAAAAATCGAATAGAAATGCATGCGACCAGGAGTGATTTCCAACAAGATGGCCGTTATCACTAATTCTTTTTAAAATATGTTTGTTTTTCTCAATCTTATTACCAACACAGAAGAAGGCAGCTTTTATCTGATGCTTTTTCAAAATATCCAGTATTTCCGATGTGGTCTTTTCATCAGGACCATCATCGAAAGTCAATGCAACTTTTGCCTCATCAGGAGATCCTCTATTAATAGATTTAAGATAAAAATTCATTTGAATTCTTGCTGACCCAAGTGCCAGCAACGAAATGTACAGTACAGCTACCAGCGAAAACAACAGAATACCTGCCGACCCGAAAACTATAATAATAAGCACGAGGAAAAAGAAACTTACTGTTGTATTTCGGTAATTCAGCATTTTGATAAAATTGTAAAGGAATGATTTCTGTTAAATCGTTGCTGGTAGATCAATACATTATTTATCTCTTTTGCAGGGATATTATTTAATTTGACCACCTCCGGAATTTTTTGATTTTTCAATACCCATGATGCTATTAGCATTGCAAAAGCTGATGACGTTTCATATTCCCCACACAGATGCTTGTACCAGGCCAAAGAACTATTTTTGAACAACTCATTGGCAGTATCATAAATAAAATCCTCTTCCACATTACCGTTTATGCCCAATAATACGACA
>JAOZLR010000078.1:5810-9476 GCA_029934735.1 Bacteroidales bacterium | reverse complement strand
ATAACATCAAATAAATAGGATTTTATTATTAGTCCCCAGATTTTTAACCTGAGCCCAAAAAATACACAGCCTGCCCTGCAACAGCAGGGAATATTAGAAATAAGATACTAAAGATAATTGGGACTACTAATATTTTAATGGGTGAAGTTGTTTTTATTGGAATAATTCCAATATGGCAACATTCCAACATTCCTTTTTTTCTGTTAATTCTTCTGTTAATTCTAATTCTTCCATTAAATTCGTGGTAGTACCATATAATTAAAAAACCCCTCAACCTTTGCAGGCGAGGGGTTCTTTTTTTGACATCGGATAGATATTGTTAATCTTACATCATTCCACCCATTCCGCCCATTCCACCCTGAGGCATTGGCGGCATAGCAGGACCTGCATTTTCATCTTTATGCTCTGCAATAACACATTCTGTAGTAAGCAACATACCTGCGATTGAAGCTGCATTTTCAAGTGCAATTCTGGTTACTTTAGTAGGATCGATAACACCTGATTTATATAGGTTCTCATATTTATCTGTCCTGGCATTATAACCAAAGTCACCTTTACCTTCTTTCACTTTCTGTACTACAACAGAACCTTCCAAACCAGCATTTTCAACAATCTGACGGATTGGCTCTTCAAGTGCTCTGATGATAATTGCCATTCCGGTTTCCTCATCCTCGTTCTCACCTTTCAATTTTAGCAGAGAAGGGATAGCCCTAACAAAACCAACACCACCACCCGGGATGATTCCCTCTTCGATAGCTGCTCTTGTAGCATTCAGTGCATCATCAAAGCGATCTTTCTTTTCTTTCATCTCAATCTCGCTAGCAGCTCCAACATAAATTACAGCAACACCACCTGCCAGTTTGGCAAGTCTTTCCTGAAGTTTTTCTTTGTCATAATCGGAAGTTGTTGTTTCTATCTGAGCACGAATTTGATTAACCCTTGCTGCAATATTTTCTTTTAATCCTTTACCGCTGACAATAGTTGTATTATCTTTATCAATAGTTATTTTCTCAGCTTCTCCAAGATTGTCAATAGTTGCATCTTCAAGTTTGTAACCTTTTTCTTCCGAAATAACAGTACCACCTGTCAGGATTGCTAAATCTTCAAGCATCTCTTTTCTTCTGTCGCCAAATCCGGGAGCTTTAACAGCTACAACTTTCAGCCCACCTCTTAATTTATTAACAACAAGAGTTGCAAGAGCTTCTGTTTCAGTATCTTCAGCAATTATAAGCATTGGACGCCCTGACTGCGCAACTTTTTCCAGAATTGGAAGAAGATCTTTCATAACAGAAATTTTCTTGTCGTAGATAAGAATATAAGGATTCTCATAAACAGCTTCCATTTTCTCAGTATCGGTTACAAAGTAAGGAGAAATATAACCCCTGTCGAACTGCATTCCTTCAACCACGTCAACGTAAGTTTCAATACCTTTAGCCTCTTCAATAGTGATTACACCATCTTTTTTTACTTTTCCCATAGCTTCGGCAATAAGTTTTCCAATGCTCTTATCGTTATTAGCGGATACTGTTGCAATCTGCTCAACTTTTTCACCACTATCGTGAATTTCTATACTTTGTTTTTTCAGAGACTTGACAACTTCAATAACAGCTTTATCGATACCACGTTTCAAATCCATTGGATTTGCACCGGCAGTAACGTTTTTCAGTCCTGTGGTAACAATTGACTGTGCAAGGACGGTTGCAGTTGTTGTGCCATCGCCGGCAATGTCATTAGTTTTAGAAGCTACTTCTTTAACCAGTTGTGCTCCTAAGTTTTCAATATTATCTTCTAATTCAATCTCTTTAGCAACAGTTACCCCGTCTTTCGTAATAGAAGGTGCGCCAAATGATTTTTCAAGAATAACGTTGCGGCCTTTTGGCCCCAGTGTTACTTTTACTGCGTCTGCAAGTGCATCAACACCTGCCTTCAGTGATTCTCTTGCTTTCAGATCAAAAATTATGTCTTTTGCCATTTTTATTTTATTTTTAGATTAATTACTAAGTTATTTATTAAACAATTGCATAAATATCCGATTCATTCATTATGAGGTAATCTTCGCCCTCATGTGAAATTTCGGTTCCTGCATATTTTCCGTAAAGAATGGTATCCCCTTTCTTGACAGTAAGTTTATGGTCGTCTTGTCCAGGACCAACTGCTACAACAGTTCCTCTTTGGGGTTTCTCCTTTGCTGTATCAGGAATGATCAAGCCTCCGGATGTCTTCTCCTCGGCTGGTGCCGGTTTTACAACTACCCGGTCTCCTAACGGTTTAATTTTCATTTTAGCCATATTGATAAATTTTTGTTTGTCATTATTAGTAACTTCGCCTTTGACATATTTTGTGCCAAAATAAAAAATGTCAGAACGTTGTGACATTCTGACATTTTTAATGTTTTTTTGGACTTTTTTACTTCTAGTCCTGTTGTGCAGGATTATTATCTTCCTGGCCCGGAGGTGGAGCGAAATCCTGTACCGGTTGTTGATCAGGAAGTTCCTGATAAAGTTCCTGAAGTTCGCTTTCCGTTGGATCAACATTGGTTCCCCTTGGAATAACAAAAATTGACATAAGACTCAACACCAAAAGTGAAACAGCCAAAGTCCAGGTTGATTTTTCCAAAAAGTCGGTAGTCCTTTTAACACCCATAAACTGATTCGAAGATGAAAAGTTAGAAGCAAGTCCACCACCTTTATCTTTCTGTACCAGCACGACAAGCGTTAACAGAATACATACTATAAGTATCAGCGAAGCAACTACAATATAAGCACCCATTTTTCTTTTTTCTTTAAATTATTAACTCTTTTTTTAAATCTCCTTACGGATTTTTTCAATTTGGGCTGCAAAGTAACTGCTTTTTTCGGGATATATCAAACTTAATTTTTTATAAATTTTTATTGCTTTCGACAGATTGCCCTGTCGGTAATATATTTTGGCAAGTGTCTCCGACACAATTTCATCCTGATCAATAAGGCTTTGCTTTGCAAAATCAACCGGATCGAAAAACCCTGGCCTCGAATCACGGGGCATAGAAGGCTGGTCGCTGATGAATTTATCAATAAGCTCTTTGTTGGTCTGCTTTTCATTTTCGCCGAATGGCAAATCATCAAGATGGTCGAAATTATATTCGCTGATAACCGGTTTAAAATCAAGTTCCTCTTTCTCCTGCTTTGATTCCGGTCTTGCTCCAATATCTCCTAACAGCTTTTCAAGCTCCGAAACAAGAGTCGAAACACTCCCGCTGTCATTCGCAGGGTTGTTAATTGAAATCAGGATTTTATTCCGCAATATTGAAATGAGCTTTTGGATATCTGCATCATCAGGAATTACAGATTCTTTGGTCTCCTCAATTTCTACTTCAGCATAACTCTTTTCTGACCTCTCTTGCAGGTCGGCAATCAAAACCTCACCATCTAAGGAGGTGATATGATACTTAAAAATTTGTCTGTCGGAGGCATAAGCAGCAGCTATTTTCAGTTGATTACTGAATTTAATATTCTCCTCTTTATATAAATTTAATGTATAAAGTATTTGTGCCGATTGACAATAGGGATAATCCTCAACAAGGTCCTGGATTGTAGATAAAGTTTCGCCATTAAGCAAATCCGGACTCTGAATATATTTGACAAACTGCTGTCGGTTCATAAAGCAAAATTAGTAAATATCAGATTA
>JAOZLR010000078.1:0-5710 GCA_029934735.1 Bacteroidales bacterium | reverse complement strand
CTACCAGTTAATCACAGCCTTATTAAACACATCCGTCACCAGCATTTCGACAATAACATCAATCAGGTTATCCTGAACAACAGCGAGATTTTGGGAGCTTGAGTAGTCAGCATACCTTGAAAATGTTGTCTCAAAACTTTTAGTATCATCAAAGGTGTCGACATATTTAACAAATATAATAACTGTTAGCCTGTTGAGTGCAGCCTGATCATTTCCCTGTATTGCAATAGGATTTGTTCTGTAATCTTTAATATATCCTTCGAGGATAAGATCGCCCCCTTTATCTACCATTGTAAGGTCCGTTTGAGAAGTAAACCTGTCGCTGAGACCATCAGTAAGTTTTTGGCTAAGTGAAGGTGCAACCAGAGAAGCATTGTTCGGGAAGTACTTAATATTTATTGTATTAATATTGGGCGGAATAGAGGCTCCGGTAAATGAATAATTCACCTTGCACCCCGATATCAATACCAGAATAATGGAAAACAAGATCAGATATTTGCCCGGAATTTGTATTTTCATTTAATGTTTTATTCTCTCCAAATTAATTAGCCTAACAATGTAACAAACGTGAGCCCTCGTCGCTCAATTCTAATAACTCTGCAAATCAGGTAATGTCATACTCTTTTATTTTCCTGTAAAGAGTTCGTTCTGAGATTCCCAGTTCGTTAGCTGCTTTTTTACGTTTACCATGATATTTTAACAGAGCCTTTTTAATCAGGTCAATCTCCTTGTCCTGTATCGAAAGCGATTCTTCTATTACTTCTGACTCCTGTATTGGTTCAATAAATCGGGGTTCGTTAGTCTGTTGTGTTTCAAAATGTTCAACCTGACTACCTATTGTATCAATATTTTCATGAAGTTTATCTATCAGATGTTTATTGTACTGCTGATTATCTTTTGAAGCACCTTCATCTTTTATAATGCCCCCTACAATTGTTTTAAGCTCATTGATATCATTTTTCATATCGAAAAGAACCTTGTAAAGCAAATCCCTTTCAGACATTTCTGGTTGCTCTTCCCTATTTTGATAAAGAACAGGCAGTTCTCTTTTTAGGGTTACAGGCAGATATTTTAATAACGTTGGAGCATCAATATTTCTCTCCTTTTCAATAATTGATATTTGTTCGGTAATGTTCTTCAGTTGTCTGACATTCCCATCCCATCTGTAATTAATTAGAACATTTACGGCATCTTCATTAAGTCGAAGAACGGGCATCCTGTATTTTTCAGCAAAATCGGCAGCAAATTTTCTGAACAACAGATAAATATCATCCTTTCTGACACGCAATGGCGGAACATAAATCGGAACGGTGTTTAATCTATAATAGAGATCTTCTCTGAATTTACCACGTTGTATTGCCACCGTAGTATCAACATTTGTTGCAGCAACAACTCTTACATCTGTTTTGATGACTTTTGATGAACCAACTTTTAAAAACTCTCCCGCTTCAATTACTCTCAACAGGCGAACTTGTGTTGACAGAGGCAGTTCTGCAACTTCATCCAAAAAAATAGTACCGCCGTTTGCAACTTCAAAATAGCCTTTTCGTGCTTCGTGTGCTCCGGTGAACGAACCCTTTTCGTGTCCAAAAAGTTCAGAATCTATTGTTCCTTCAGGGATAGCACCGCAATTAACTGCAATATATGATCCGTGTTTTCTGGTACTAAGCTGATGAATTATTTTCGGAAAAACCTCTTTCCCAACCCCACTTTCACCGGTAATAAAAACAGTCAGGTCGGTAGGGGCTACCTGTGCTGCTATATCTATTGCCCTATCGAGCAGAGGCGAGTTCCCAATTATTCCAAATCTTTGCTTTATTGACTGAACTTCCATATTCTTCAGTTTTTCCGGTTTAAACATGCAAAATTACTGATTTTTATTGAATTGGGTTTTTAAAAATCGTTAATAAGTTCTGGAATTAGAAAGTGTACAACCATTTTTCACCTTAAGAGCTTAAAATACTTATATACTTTTCAATATACTCCTGCTTCATTTTCGACTTATACTGCATAATATAGCGCGGATGTTCCAAAGGTATTATTTCATCGAAAAATGAGTACTTATCATTTAACTTTTCCAGGAACTTATAATTCTTACCTGTTCCAAGACAGTAGCAGACCTTTGTGTCAATACCAAAATCCAATTGCTGTCTCAGTGTTTTAAGGATAAATGGTATAACGGCTACCTCAAGATCTTTCCTGTCGTAATAGTTGTAATTGACAGGTCTGCCATTTTTACCCATAGTGACAAAACCGAGAGGAGAAACAGAGCTAATGTAATAATCATTATAGAATTGCTCGACACCACCATAAGCAGTTATCATTTCGTGCACAAAAACTGAAGATGGCTCGTGAGTTTTTAAATCTGTTACCTCAATTCCGCAATCACCTGAAAGCCTTTTAGTGTCAGTAAAAGGAATGCCGGTTGCTCCTGCTCCGAGTCTGCCGGGATTGATACCGAGTATCAACTTACGTTGATTATTGTCGCTGTAGAATTTTGTGTAAAAGGCAGTTGTTAGCCTTTTAATCAATATGGCATTATCACCTCGAAAAGGGTTAAGTACTCCAATACCCTCCGGTAATTGCACATCATTGAGCAATAATGATTTGTTGAAATTCAGAATTTTGTTTGAAAATGTCATTTATCCCTTTAAAAACTTGGGTATCCTGCCATTTTTGATTGATTCCGACCTCAGTCTTCTGCCGACGATTCGTTCTACCATATTTCCTATTTCAAGGATTTTATCAATATCAAGATTGGTTTCTATTCCCATTTCGTCCATCATCACTACCATATCTTCTGTTGAAACAAGGCCAACATCATTGGCATCTTTGTAATAATATGCTCCCGTTCCGGAAACCGGTACACCACTGACAAAGTTTGCAGGTTGTCCACCTAAGCCACCCATAGTGGATTCGTAATTGGTCATTCCAGCCTGAAGTGCTGCAAGTACATTTGCATTGCCCCAGCCACGTGTAGTATGGAAATGTGCAATTTGCTTTTCCGGATTATCTACATTATCCAGCAACATTGAGAAATAATCATAAACCCGGTCAGGTGATGCAGAGCCATCGTGGTCGGCATGTTCTACATCATTGGCTCCAATGTCGAACCAGCGGTTGGTAAATTCTATTGCTTTTTTCGGATCTGTTGGCCCTTCAATAGGACAACCCCAGATTGTACTAACCGTTCCGTTGACTTTAATACCTGCATCACGTGCTTTTGGTATCCACTCTTCAGCCATTTTCCAATACTCATCCAGTGATATGCCGGAATTTGTTTTGTGGTGCGATTCGCTTGTTGACACCATCAGCAATATCCTGTCGGGGCCGTAACCATCATGTTTAGCCTGGATGGCGCGCTCAATAGCACGTTCACGTATTGTGATAGCCGTCAAGCTTACATCATCCAGTTTACCTTTCAGCTTTTTGCTGTTCCTGATTAGTTTAAAAAGGTTATCGCAGTCCTTAAACTGGGGCATACCTTTGGGATTACCAAAATTAGATACCTCGATATGTTTAAATCCTGCCAGGATTAGTTGTTCTGCGACCCACAGTTTAGCTTCCGTAGGGATAAATTTTTCTTCGTGCTGAAAACCGTCTCTAACGGTTATGTCGCCTATTGTTACTTTTTTAGGGTAATTCATTATTTCTTTGGAATTTTTATTTATAAAACCGTTTTATTCAAATTTTTATTCAAAAAATTGGCCGATAAAGATATAAAAAATTTAAACTGAGAGAATTAATAATTCAAAACATCCTTAAAAAAATCCAGGCACTCCGGATTAGCGAGAGCATCTTTATTCATCACTTCATCACCGTTAATAATTTTTTTAACCGCTATCTCAACTTTCTTTCCATTGATAGTGTGTGGTATATCAGGAACGGTTTTAATAATTTCGGGAACATGTCTCGGGCTACAGCCATTACGAATGTTTGATTTTATTCGTTTTTGTAAATCATCAGTAAGCTTAATACCTTCATTCAGTTTTACAAATAGTACAACAATCTCATCACTATCTTCTTTTTTCCCTACAACTACTGAATCCATAATTTCTTCCATATTTTCAACCACACGGTAAATCTCTGCTGTTCCTATCCTGACACCTTGGGGGTTAAGGGTTGCATCCGATCGGCCATACATAATAATACCACCGCGCTTCGTAATTACAATGAAGTCTCCATGACGCCAGATCCCAGGAAAAGTATCAAAATAGGTACTCATATATTTTTCATTATTCTCATCATTCCAGAAATATATCGGCATTGAAGGGAAGGCTGTTTTACAAACCAACTCACCTTGTTCGTCAATGAGTGAATTTCCTTGTTCATCAAAACAATCTATATCCATACCAAAGCCTTTGCACTGAATCTCACTTTTATAAACCGGAAGTGTTGGATTTCCCAGCATAAAGCAGGAAATAATATCAGTACCACCTGCAATTGACGAAAGCTGCACATCTTTCTTCCAGTCGCGGTAAACAAATTCAAAGCTTTCGTCTGAAAGGGGAGAACCTGTTGAGGCAATTACTTTTAGATTGGAAAAATCTGAAACTTCAGAAGGTTTTATGCCTTCAGCTTCTAATGATGCTATATATTTAGCACTTGTACCAAAGAATGAAATGTTCAACTCATCAGCCATTTTCAATAAAGCATCCGGCCCGGGATAAAACGGGTTTCCGTCATAAAGCACAAGGGTTGCTCCTGTTGCCAGACTGCTGATAAACCAGTTCCACATCATCCAGCCACAGGTTGTATAGTAAAAAACAGTCTGGTCACTGCTAATATTTGAATGTAAAATAAGCTCTTTAAGATGCTGAAGCAAGGTACCTCCGGCTGAATGTACGATGCTTTTAGGAAGTCCTGTTGTTCCGGATGAGAATATAATATAAAGAGGGTGGTCGAATGGTAATTGTTCAAAAATAAGTTCCTCGTCAGTCGCGACAACAAAATTATCCCAAAGAACCGAATTTGGAATTATATCGGTGTTTGCATTTCCGGTGTAATCAACAAGCACAATCGTATCAACACTTGGGAGATTATGAATTATGCCTTTAAGTTTTTCCTGTGAATCAAAAACCTTTCCCTTGTAATAATATCCGTCAGCAGCAAGAATGATTGTTGGCTCAATTTGCGAAAAGCGGTCGGACACACCTTTTATACCAAAGTCAGGTGAGGTTGATGACCAGGCTGCACCTATGGAGGCAGCAGCCAGCATCATAATAACAGTCTCCGGCATATTTGGCATAAAGGCAGCTATGTGATCATCTTTTTGCACACCTGCTTTTCTAAGTGCAGCAGAAGCTCTTCTTACCTGCTCATAAAGTTCAGTATAAGTCAACTCCAGCTCCACAGAGGTTTCTCCTCTGAAAATAATTGCTTTATGATTGTCTTTTCGGCGTAACAGGTTTTCTGCGAAATTGAGTCTTGCCCCTGAAAACCATTTAGCGCCTGGCATTTTTTTAGGGTCGTCAATAACCTCGCTATACAATTTGGAATATTTTACATCACAATAATCCCAAATTTCAGCCCAGAAATATGTTGTATTTTTTATGCTCCAATCGTGTATTGTGTGGTATTCATTGTCGGGCAGATTATATTTTTCGGAAATACGACTTAGAAAATCGTACATCTGCGAATTTTCTTTGTACTCTTTTGATGGTTTCCATAGAATTTTATTGTTCATATTGATTGTATAATATCTTCAAAA
>JAOZLR010000077.1 GCA_029934735.1 Bacteroidales bacterium | reverse complement strand
CGTATGGCGGGCTTGAACCTCGTTTGGGTGCTGTATTTCTGATTAATGAAGTGTCATCGGTAAAAGCAAGTTACTCCAGAACCAGGCAATATATTCATCTTGCACAAAATTCGACAGCCGGCACGCCACTTGATATTTGGTTTCCATCATCTCCTAATGTAAAACCGGAGATTGCAGACCAGTTTGCAGTCGGATATTTCAGGAATTTTTTGGAAAACAGAATAGAAACTTCTGTAGAAGGTTACTACAAAAAGATTAACAATTCCGTTGACTTTAAAGATCATGCAGAATTGTTGCTTAACAAATATCTTGAAGGTGAGTTGAGATACGGTGAAGCGCATGCCTATGGACTTGAATTTCTTGTCCGATACAATCTTAATAAATTTTCGGGATGGGTTAGTTACACTCTTTCAAAAACAGAGAAGAAAATTGATGGTATTAATGATAACCAATGGTATCCTGCTACCTATGACCGTCCGAATGATGTCTCTATCGTTGTTACGTACGACTTGAGCAAACGGATTTCATTTGGAGCAACCTGGGTATATTCTACAGGCTCTGCAGTGACTTTCCCAACCGGTAAATTTGAGTTCGGGAATGTTTTTGTCCCTGTATTCAGCAGTAGAAACGGATACAGGATGCCAGACTATAACAGACTTGACCTCTCGGCAACTCTAAAGCGGAAAGATAAGCCTGATAAGAAGTGGGACTGGAATCTGAATCTTTCTGTTTATAATGCTTACGGGAGGAAAAATCCCTGGGTCATAAATTTCAATCAGGAAGAGGATGACCCAAGCCAGACTTATGCAGAAATGATATACCTGTTTGGAATAGTACCGGCAATAACATTTAATTTTTCTTTTTAATGGATAAAATGGATACAATATACGGACTGATAGTAAAGACAAAGCATGCCTTGCCTCAACCTAACCTATATAAGGTAATGACTGTAATACTGATAATCTATACATTGGCAGGATGTACAGAGCGCATCGACATTGAACTTGATTCGACATACGCAAGGTTGTCGGTTGAGGGATATATTACTACCGATACTATGGCTCATTGGGTCAGGGTTACTGAAACAACCGATTATTATAATGCAGCACCACCTCCTCCTATTGTTGGTGCAATTGTAGAAATTGATGATGGAGATAATATCATAACACTTACTGAATATGATTCTAAGCCCGGTTATTATTTTACTCCTGACGATTATTTCGGGGTGCCGGGTCGCACTTATGATCTTACCATTCAACTAAGTGAAGAAGTTAATAATGAGAAGAATTACACTGCTACCACCGAGTTGAAACCTGTTGCCGACATTGATTCAATAGCTATTGTTTACAATTCTAGTTTTGAGGGTTGGGAGGTCAGAATATTTGCACTTGATCCTCCTACCGAGGATTTTTACTCATTTCAGGTTTTTAAGAATGGTGTGCTTCAGAGTGATACCATAAACGAGGTTTCTATTACCGATGACCGGTTTTTTAATGGCAGCTACTTAAATGGAGTCCCTGCATATTTTATGCGTGGCGATGATGCCGACATTCAACCAGGAGATGTTATAACGCTGAAAATGGGTGGAATAACCAAAGATTTTTTTACTTTTGTAGGTGAACTTCGGGATGAAACCTTCAGGTATAGAAACCCGCTGTTCAGTGGACCACCTGCAAATATTGTTTCTAATATTTCGGGTGATGCTGTTGGATACTTTACTGCTTATGCGTCGTCGTATGCCTCAACGGTTTATGAGGAGTAAAAGTATTATTCTGTAGTAAAGTTAAAAATATAGTAGTTGTAGATATTTTACATAAACTTTAGAATTTTCAGATAAATTCTCCACACATCACTCCAACTCAAAATTCATAACCTTATCCCCTGAGCAAATTATAAGATTCGTCTTGCCATCATTATTCAGACTGCCGGTTATTATACTGCTTGTCCCTGAAATGTGTGTGTTTGTGAATGCACGCCCTCTTTTGTCGAAGATATATACTTCCAGTGCTTCTGAATCGGTTATTGCAAGATATCTTTTATTGTTAATATAGAAGAAAACAGGCTTAACTGTTATTTCGTTGTCGAAAGTGTAGCTGAGAAGCTCCTTTTTAAATTTGTTAAATATGACAAGTTTGTTATTATCGAGATAGATGAAATCCTTTGAATTGTCACCATCAAAATCTTCATAAATGAAATAATGGTTAGGAGAGTAATTCCCGAAATCGGTTGTTTTGGTCTTGCCTTTTGCGCTGATGTAAGTCAGTTGGCCATTCTCATCTGTAGTCAGGAAGATTCCCTTTTTACTATTGGTCTCATTCTTGTAAAAGGCAGAGTTCCTGGCTCTCACAAATTTTGTTTTCATTCGGATTCTGGTTTCGCCTCGCCGGTTTGTGATGGTTATATTCCCATTTTTATCGGTAACCAACAGATAATCTTTATTCCCGGCTCTTATATGCTCAATAGGGTAGGGGACAGTCTTTTTCATCTGGATCTTGCTCCAGCCTTCAACAAGGTCTCCCTTGATATCATAATCATAAATCCTGTTATCTTCAAGGGCAAGCATCAGGCGGCATTTGCCATCATTATCATAGTCGAATACTGACAAGCCATTTGTCGCAGAGGTCGCAAGCCTCACAGGATAGTCGGCTACATCGTTTCCGAGAAGGTCAACAAGGAAAAGATAATTTCTGCTGTTGAAAAGATACTGGTATTTTTGGTTTTTATAATAATCGACAGTAAAAAGGTCACTTTGCGGTGCTTCATATAGCGGCTTTTTCCACTTAATAAATCCCTGATGGTCTATTAAGTACATATTATTCAGCTCATCAAAAACAATAATATTCAGCTTGCCGTTTTTGTGATTCCTGATAAAACAAGGTTTTCCTGTTATGTCTGCATCTGCATCCACTTCCCAGTTCGTAGGATTCTCTTCCCTGTAATCCGGATTGTACTTCAGGTAAGCATTAGTGTAATACATATTGTTAATATAGCTAAACTGGATAGCAAAACCTTCGAGTGTTGATATTGGTGTTAAGTTTTCGTCAATAACCGTTTTAAGTTTTTCAGAAAGCAATGGCCCGAAAACACCGGTAGATTTTCTCACATTACAATATAGATAGATGTTGGAGCTTTCGGCAATATTATCTGAGAATTCCCGATAATTATAATTTTCAGCAAGTGTCTTCCTGATGTAAAAGGTGTTAATTAGATGAATTAGGCTTTCCGGACTGTTTGCAAACACAATGTAATCCTTTATGGCAATGTAATAGTTTTTGCTAATAACAGAAAACCAGGAGCCAAACAGCTCGGGTAATAATCCGGGGATGTCTATTCTGCGAATTACATATTCATTATGTTCTCTAATAAATTCCTGTTTGTTTTTATTTTGTTTTGAAGCATAATCGTTGATTTTTCCAAGTAGGCTTACCGCATTCTTTATGTCGTCGGTGTGGAAAAAAGCATAACTGTTTTCAGCAGAACCATTCTCCTCAGATGTTATTGCAATGCCGATTTCATTAGTTATCCATGAAAAAAATTGCTTTTGGAGATTAACTCTGTATTTCCGGTTTATGGATTTTAGATTTTTTTCAAAATTTTCAAGGTTACCTGTTTTTTTAAGATATTTCTTGTATCCGGCCAGATATTTTCCGAAACTCTGAAAGCTTAGGTCAAGAAATAGAGAGACGTTGTACGGTAATATTTCGGGGGCTTTTACCTGCTGTGGCTCCTGAGCAAAGCAATCCAGATATTGAGCTAGCGAGTCGGAAGTCAATGTGTAGCCATTGAGCAGAATTTCATCCTCTTTAATAATCAGGTCTGTTTCAGACCATAATCCGAAATCCAAAAGATTGCCTGTTATCTTTTGAGTTTTGTCGCTTAACAGGATTGGTTTTTGTTCGTTAAGGTTATTAAAATTAAAATAGATGTTGGCATCTACTTTTTTACCAGCAGTATATTGCAATTTTAGGTATCCGGGATCATTTTCAAAGGAGACTCCAGAATTAAGCCTTTCTATTGATTTTTTCACAAGCTCATTATCAAAACTCCCTATCAAAAGCCCTTTATAAGAGGTGAAAGAGAGAGAATCATTCCGGCCCTGGATAGTCATCATATTTATAGTTGCTCCTTCAAAAATTACATTGTTAAGCTTTCCTTTTATTATCTGAGATAATGATTCGGCAGAGTAAGTTCGTTTGTCAGGAGGAACCCTGACTATATAAAGCAGCTCAGACTTCAAAGAATCGCTGCGATGTAGTGAAATTATCATTTTGTGTTCACAAAAGATATTACATAGTTCCGTATTCCGTCCGACTATAGAATCAAAATAGACTAATTGACTATTCAGTTTATTAATGTCAGTAATTTCTGTAAGTTCTTTCCAAAGGTCTGATACAGAAGTAAGTTTTTGAATGGTGTAGACCGGATTATTCATTTCAATAAAAAGCATGGAATTGTCCGGAATTGCTGAAATACAGCGCATCGATGGATTATTGTAAACTTTGAAATATTGATATCCGAAATAACCGGCTGCTGCTAAAAGCAAGAAGACGATAGCCCCAATTATATATTGCCTAGAACTTGACATTAATCTCAGAGGAGTTATCCTGCAATTGTATTATAATTAAATTCTTTTGCATTACGCAAATCTACAATAAAAATCAATTCCATTTGTTTTTTCTGCAATCAATATCATATTTTTTTATTGTTAGAAAATTTCTTAAAGTTTATTACGTTTGTAACCTTAAATCGCAAATGATTTTATGAAGGGGAAAATACAGATCATAGTAATAATTTTTCTTTTGGGTTTCTTTATTCAAAAGGGATACGGGCAAATGATCAAGGGGTATGCAGTTGCAGGTTTAAATCTTTCGCAGGTTGATGGGGATGAAGTTTACGGGTTTAAAAAGCCTGGTTTTAACGGTGGGCTTGGTGCTACAATTCCTTTTGGGAAAAACTGGTCGGTAAGCCTTGAGGTGCTTTTTAGTCAGCAGGGTGCAAATCAAAAGGCTCAGTATAATGATGTTTATATTCCGGATAGTACTATCAACGGTAATGATACGGTGTATTTTGATAATGTTTATAATGGGGCATACAAATTGAATTTGAATTATGTAAAAGTACCGATACTTGTTCAATATACTGATCGTGATAGAATTACTGCTGGGGTTGGTTTTTCGTATGGACAGCTTGTTGGAATAAAGGAGTGGGAGCATGGCCAGCTGGATGAAACAACGACACTAAACAGCGGAACATATAATAAAAATGATATAGAAGTATTAGTTGACTTAAGATTCAGGATTTATAAAAGTCTTAAATTCAATATTCGTTACTCTTATTCTATTTTTAAAATTCGCACACTCGATTATTATAATTGGTATGGAAAATATATAGAAACACGTGATCAGTATAATAATGTATTGACTTTCAGGTTTATTTATGTCTTTAATGAAAAGCCTGTAAAGGCAGTTGACAATAAAAATTCAGGATCCGATTTTTAGTTTTTCCTCAATATCATTTTTTAATAATCATTTAAAACTAATCAATTATTTCTTAGTTTTGCGCAAAATTCAAATTATATGTCGCAATATTTAACCTGGGATTTTTTATTAAAGTTTGTAAAGTTCGGAGTAGTTGGGTTTTCAGGTTTGTTTGTTGATTTCGGAACAACTTATGTATTTAAGGAATGGTTGAAAACGCCGAAATACCTTGCAAATGCCATTGGATTTTCATTTGCGGCTACAACAAACTATTTCCTGAACAGGGTTTGGACATTCCAGAGCCACAATCCTGAAATCGGTTTGGAATATACTCAGTTTTTCCTGATCTCTTTAGTTGGTCTCGGTATTAATACTCTGATTTTGTGGATGCTTGTAAGTAAATATAAAAAGCACTTCTATGTATCTAAGCTGTTTGCGATCGGAGTAGTTACAATCTGGAATTTTTTGGCAAACTACTTTATTACTTTTGCCTGATTTAGTATATCAATCCCACAATTTTCTCAAGACCTTCTTTGTCAACCTCATCAAAAGAATCCAAATCCCTGGAATCAATATCAAGAACACCAGTAATTTTCCCATTCTTATCCCTGACAGGAACAACAATCTCAGAATTTGTTTTTGAATCACAGGCAATATGCCCGGAAAATTCGTGAACATTTGGAACAATTACAGTTTCATTTCTGTTGATGGCAGCCCAGCAGACTCCCTTGTTTTTGGCAAGCTTTATACAGGCAACTGACCCCTGATATGGCCCGATCATCAGCTCCCCGTCATCATCAAGAAGGTAGAAGCCTGTCCAGAAATAGTAATCCATCTTATTATGAAGGACGGCAGCAACAGTAGCCATGGCCGACATGTAATTATCGTGCGGTTCAAACAGCTTCTCAATCTGCTTGTATATCCTGCCATACCGTCCTTCTTTTTGACTTTTTTTCATATTGTCCTGTGCCAAGTGTCCTGTAACAAACGTCCTGTGATAATCGCCAGGTGACAAGCGTCCTGTGACAAGCGTCCACGCTTGTCACCATAATATTATACTCTTTCCAGTTCAACCGTAAAATGCCTCATAATGGGTGCTTCACGCAATATCTTTAATCCTTTTGTAATCTCATCTCTACGCTCATAAACATTTTCTATTGCAGCAGCCACATAATCCATATGGCTGTTGGTATAAACCCTTCGGGGGATTGCCAAACGTACAAGTTCCATTTCGGGATAGCGGTTTTTTCTCGTTACCGGGTCGCGGTCAGCAAGTAATGTTCCAATTTCAACACCCCTTACACCTCCTTCAAGGTAAATCTCTACGGCCAGCATCTGTGCTACGTACTCTTCTTTTGGAATATTTGGAAAAAATCTTTTTGCATCAATAAAAATCCCATGGCCTCCGAAGGGCTCCAGCAATGGAACACCAAACTTTTTCAATCTTTCACCAAGATAAGCAACCTGTCTTATTCTTGTGTTGAGATATTCAAATTCTGTACCCTCCATCAGACCCTGCGAAAGAGCATTCATATCTCTTCCCGACATTCCGCCGTAAGTAACAAAACCCTCAAACATAATGTTATAGACACTGGCTTCTTCATAAAGTTTTCTATTGCGGAAGCCAATAAATCCACCCATATTTACAATTGCATCCTTCTTACTGCTCATTGTCATTCCATCGGCATACGTGTACATCTCTTTAACAATCTCTTTTATGGATTTATCTTTATAGCCCTCTTCCCGCATCTTTATGAAGTAAGCATTTTCGGCAAATCTGGCAGAGTCGAAAAATACTATTGTTCCGTATTTTTGTGCCACTGCATAAACATCCTTCAGATTTTGCATTGAAACGGGCTGGCCTCCTGATGAATTACAGGTTACAGTCACAATAATCATCGGGATTTTTTCAATGGGGTTATTTTTAAGGACATCTTCCAGTTTGTTAATGTCGAGATTGCCTTTAAAAGGATGGTATTGAGTTGGATGAAAAGAATCTTCAATGGTACAATCAACAGCAGTTGCCTTACGAAATTCGATATGACCTTTTGTAGTATCGAAATGAGTATTTCCGGGTACAATATCACCATCTTTTACGAGTACGGAAAACAGCACATTCTCAGCAGCGCGTCCCTGGTGCGTTGGTAAAAAATCGTTAAATCCGAAAAGCTCTTTTATAGTTGCCTTCATCTTCAGATAGGAAGATGCGCCGGCATAGCTCTCGTCACCGACCATCATTGCCGACCACTGCTTGTCGCTCATTGCACCTGTACCCGAATCGGTGAGCAGGTCGATATAGACATATTCACTGCGAAGGTTAAACAAATTGTACCAGGCCTCTTTAAGCCACATTTCTCTCTCTTCTCTTGTACTTTTGCGGATGGCTTCAACCATCTTTATTTTATATGATTCTGCAAATGGGAGTTTCATTTTGTTAAATTTAAAATATTGTAATTATAAATAACTAAAGTTATAATTGATTAAAACTAAAAATTAATAATATCAAAAAAATGGAATATGGACAGAATAGTCCGGTTCAAAACTGAAATTCGTCCCTGCGTTTGATGTTCAGGTAGCGGTTGACTGGTTGATATTTATAATTGAATAAACTCATTAATTAATGTCATAAATATTTGAGGACAAAGGTATAAAAAGTTATGAAACAACAAATGAATTGAAAAAAATTACTCCTTTTTGTTATTGAAAATGATGCCCGACAAAACATACAGTATGGCAACCTATGTATATGGCAGCGACTGTCGTAACTCCGCTTACCTCGCACTTCTGTAAACAGTAATCAACTCAATATTTTTTTCTTTAAAATATTTTCGTGCTTTTTCAAACTTTTTTGTAAAGCCAAGTATGTAGCCGCCACCACCGGAACCACAGAGCTTCAGGGTGTAATCGTCCGTGTCAAGGCCATTTTTCCAATGTTCCTGAAAATGATATGGAATCATCGGGTTCATGTATTGAAGTTGCACGTCGGATAATTGTCGGAGACTGTCGAAAAAGTCGTGTAAATCACCACCCACTAAAGAGGTGATACACCTGTTTGTTAGTGGAATATATTCATTAGTAATAACATTATTATATTTTTCGAGTTTGCATTTTTCCAGAAACAGATGCACAAGAGGCTCTGTTCTTCCGGGACCGCCAGTATTAACCAAAAATATTGCCCCATCCCCCTCATCTCTGTTGCGAGGAATTGTGATACTGGTGATAACATCCTTATTTTTTATTAATAGTGCAAATTTTATATAGGCATTTAGCGGGTCAATTCCGGAACTTCTCCCGTGGAAAAAGGATTCCTGAAGTGCGAAAACGGATTTCAGCTTTAGCATTTCGGAAGGCTTTAACGATCTGCTACTGTTGATCTTGCTATTTGAGTACGAATCATAAACAGCAGCCACCAAAGCACCTGAGCTTCCCAGACCGTAGCTGTGCGGAATTGAAGATTCAAAATAGAGTCCCTTTTCTATATCTTTTTCAAATGAGTCAACATTTATCTGGCACTCAGTCTTATTTTCAATCTGCAACTTGCGAAGATAGGCTGCATACTCCTTTAACTGACTGTTTGATTCATTGGCAAGGTCAAGGTCGGTATATTTATACGGATCGCTGAAAATCAGTTCTCCGTGAAAATGTGTAAACGGGATTGTCAGCGCCATAGAATCGAATATGATTCCATACTCCCCGAATAAAATGATCTTTGCGTAAAATATATTTTTACCGTTCATGTTTCATTTGTTTGTTTCCACTAAGCTCTTTCATTAATTCACGTACTTGTTTTAGCCATTTACGATTAAAAAAATTAAAATAATCATTTATCCCACTTCCCTTTGTTTACAGAAACAACTTGACTATTTTGAATTGATAAACCATCATTTTTTCAACTTTTTAATTTCATTATCAAAATCAGATAAATAACTATCATCTTGTATTATTCTATATTTTTCATATTCTTTTGAGGATTTTTCAAGTGCTTTCTGATGAGATATTTTTCCAGGTTGTTAATCCCATATAATCTTTCTCAGC
>JAOZLR010000076.1:6401-9513 GCA_029934735.1 Bacteroidales bacterium | reverse complement strand
CCAACATTCCAATCTTCCAACATTCCATTTTTTTATATTTGTATATTTTCCCTTTTTGTTTACTTTTGTGAACGATTTGACGTAAAGAACTCTATGAATCTATATAACTCCTTAAATAACAATAGAAAACAATTTGCCGTTTTAATAGATCCTGATTCATATTCTCCTAAGGATGTGGAAAAATTGGCAGATATGGCCTCTAAGACAGGTGTTTCGTTTTTTTTCGTGGGTGGAAGTCTTTTGACAAATGATGTTTTAGGAGAAACTATTAGGATAATTAAAAAGAACAGTGATATTCCGGTTATTATTTTCCCGGGCGATACAATGCAGATTAATGATAGTGCTGACGGTATTTTATTACTTTCGCTAATCTCCGGTAGAAATCCCGAGCTTTTAATTGGAAAACATGTAATAGCTGCGCCCTATCTTAAAAAAAGCAATCTCGAGATATTACCAACAGGCTATATGCTTATCGACAGCGGTAGGTCTACAACTGCATTGTATATGAGCAATTCGCTTCCAATTCCGGCTGATAAAGATGAGATAGCCGTTTCTACTGCAATGGCAGGTGAGATGCTTGGGCTTAAGCTGATTTATATGGATGGTGGAAGCGGAGCTATGAATCCGGTTCCGGTTAGTATGATCTCAAAGGTGAAGGCAAACATTTCTGTTCCGCTTATTGTCGGAGGAGGTATCCGAACACCGGAAGCTGCTGCCGATAGGTTTAATGCAGGAGCTGATATTATAGTTGTAGGTAATGCCATCGAAGACAGCCACTCTGTCCTGGAGCAAATTGCAGAGGTTACATTGGCATTATAATGTACTTATAACAATACTATAACACCCAGGGAAACAAGTATAATTTGCATTTGTACTTTAGATTAAAAATATGAAATTCAAAATAAATTTAAACTTAGGGCGGTTAATTCCTGTTACTACCAAATTTTAAGACCTATGAAAAAAGTTATATCAATACAGCTTGCAATCTTTTTCTTTAGTTTTCTAATCTCCTTTTCGGCTTTCGCTCAGACAAAGCAACTTACAATTGAAGATGGTTCGTACATGAACCGGGCTTTGTTTCCCAAGAGGATAAGTCAGTTAAAGTGGATGGGAAACAGTGATAATTTTAGCTTTGTTGCTAATAACAAGCTTGTAAAAGGCAAAGCCACATCAACGGAAAGAGACACAATTATGACCGTTGATGATCTTAATGCAGGTCTGACTGATTTGAATATTGATTCATTGAAAAGGCTTCCTTCCATAACCTATCTTGATGATAAAAAAATCAGGTTTACATACAAGAAGCAACTCTTCGTCTCGGACATAATCTCTAAAAAACTTGATTTGGTTAATGAATATGAAAAGGGAGCCGGCAATCTTGATATACATCCTAAAACAAATGTCATTGCATACACAATTGATAATAATTTGTATGTTGCTGTTGACAAAGAGCAGGTTCAAATAACCAATGATGAAGACAAGGGAATTGTCAACGGACAGTCAGTACACCGTCAGGAGTTCGGGATATATAAAGGAATATTTTGGTCGCCCGAAGGAAATTATCTTGCATTTTACAGAAAAGATGAAACAATGGTTGGTGATTATCCTTTGGTGAATATAGATTCAAGGGAGGCAACCGTGAAAAACACTAAGTACCCGATGGCAGGAATGACAAGCGAAGAGGTTACTCTTGGTGTTTATGATTTGAAAAATAAAAAGACTATTTTCCTAAAAACAGGAGAGCCAAAAGACCAATATCTGACTTCCGTAACCTGGGGTCCATTAGAAAAATATATTTATATAGCCATCCTGAACCGCGACCAGAATCATCTGTGGTTAAATCAATATGATGTTGCTACCGGTGATTTTATAAAAACACTGTTTGAGGAGGAGAGTCCGAAATATGTTGAACCGGAACATCCCCTCTATTTTTTAAAAACAACATTGGGAAGGTTTGTTTGGTTTAGCGAAAGGGATGGATATAATCATTTGTATATGTTTAATACAGATGGTGAAATGATAAAGCAGCTTACAAAAGGAGATTGGGTTGTTACGCAGTATCTTGGTACAGATCCGAAAGAGAAAAAGATTTATTTCCAGGCTACAAAAGAGAGCCCTTTGGAAAAGAATATCTATTCTGTTGAGATTAAGTCAGGGACAATTACTCGTTTAACCCCCGATCATGGAACACATTCAGCTATGATAAGCCACTCTGGAGAGTATATTATTGACTCATACAGCAGCACAGATGTAGCACGTGAAATTAAAGTTGAAAATTCGAAAGGTAAGACAGTTCAGGTTTTGCTTGAGAATGCCGACCCTCTATCTGACTATAATATGGGTGAGATGTCAATTTTTAAACTTAAGGCCGATGATGATGCCGACTTGTATTGCCGTATGATTAAACCTGTTGGTTTTGATTCTACAAAAAAGTATCCTGTCATAGTGTATGTTTACGGAGGGCCACATGCCCAATTGATTACCGATTCATGGCTTGGAGGTGCAGGTCTGTTTCTGAATCACCTCGCTTCAGACGGTTATGTGGTATTCACTCTTGATAATCACGGATCTGCAAACAGAGGATTGGAATTTGAACAGGCAGTATTTCGTAATCTTGGAACACTTGAAATAGCCGACCAGATGAAGGGAGTTGAATATTTAAGATCATTAGATTTTGTCGATACAGCCCGTATTGGAGTTGATGGCTGGAGCTACGGTGGGTTTATGACAATATCATTAATGCTCAGAGAACCCGAAGTTTATAAGGTTGGTTGTGCCGGCGGGCCTGTTATTGATTGGAAATATTATGAGATTATGTACGGGGAAAGATATATGGATACTCCTGAAACTAATCCTGACGGATATTATACAGCCTCACTTCTTAACTATGCAAAAAATCTTGAAGGCAAACTCCTGGTAATACATGGAACTATGGATGCCACAGTCGTATGGCAGCATAGTCTTCAGTTTATTAAACAATGTGTAACCGACGATGTTCAGGTTGACTATTTTCCTTACCCAGGCCACGGACATGGTGTTGGAGGTAAAGATCGCCTGAACCTCAATAAAAAAATCAAGATCTATTTTGATGAGAATTTGTAAGGAGGTTGTA
>JAOZLR010000076.1:3488-6301 GCA_029934735.1 Bacteroidales bacterium | reverse complement strand
AACCTCAATAAAAAAATCAAGATCTATTTTGATGAGAATTTGTAAGGAGGTTGTAAGCATTAAAACTCTGTTTTCTCCTGTTTTCGTCAAGTGGACACCCAAAGAAAAAATGCCGGTATTGTAAAAAAATTACTGACGTTGCTTTTTATAAAGTCTATCGAAATAGGACAACTTTCGTCAAAAATTTTAAATACTAAAATCATGATGGGTTTATACTTTTACAAAGAAGTCCCGGCAGGGAAGGCATATTGGCAAAAAACGTAAATCGATGAACGTAAGTGCCGTTAGGTACGCAATGTTTCAGCCGGATAAAATATGTTTACAGTTATTATGATTTTTATATTTCATCCCTAACGGGATTTTTTTGAAATTATATTTATTTTTCTACCAATATTTTGTTCCTAGCGGAACAAATTACCTAATCGTGCTGTTCGGGATTTCCGAATCCCTTAGTAAATATTCTCAGAATTCCTGCCTTACCGAACGGGCAGGTATAATCCCGTTTTCTTTTTGATATATTAAAAAGAGGATTAATTACACCCACTTTATATGTGATTTGATTTGTTGTTTTTTTCAAGTATTTCAAGTCCTGTTTTAATAGAGATATGTGGCTTATAAGAGAGGTCTCTCATAGCATTTGACAGATCAAACCAATGAGATGTGCAAAGTTCATTAACAGCAAACCTGGTTAATAAAGGTTCTTTGCCGGGTTTAAATATCTTATTAAAGATTTCCATTGCCCCTGCCAGGTATAGAGCAGTTTTTTTCGATAGTTTTTTCTCAATGGGTTGCAAATCATAAGCTGTGATAATAGCATTTATAAAATCCCAAATCCTTATAGGTTCGCCATTTGTTATAAAATAGGCTTTCCCATCTGCACCCCTATTACCAGTCAAGGCATTGAGGGCAAGTAAATGTGCATCTGTAAGGTTATCGATGTAGGTGGTGTCAACTAAATTGTTATTGTTGCCTATTTGTCTGAGTCTGCCCGATCTTGCTCTTTGCAATATTCCGGGGATAATGTGCTTGTCTCCCGGGCCCCATACTAAATGCGGTCGCAAGGAGATGGTTTTTAAAGAGTGGCAATTAGCTTCGAGAATTAGCTTCTCAGCAAGTGCCTTGGTGGCTGTATAATTAGACATCGGTTTTAATGGATAGAGCAGAGATTCGTTACCTCCCTCAATGCTGGTTCCATTAAAGACTACGCTGGCGGAACTGGTAAAAATAAGGGATTTAACCTGATGAGCCAAACATGCCCTGATTACATTTTCGGAACCATCAACATTTGTTTTGTAGAAGTCCTTGTATTTTCCCCAAAGTCCCACTTTTGCAGCAACATGAAAAACAGCATCCTTCCCTTTACATACCTGTATCATTTTATCCCTATCCCTGATATCTCCTGTAATTGTTTCCACACCAATGTTTTTTAGATCGGGATATGGATTACGTGACAGGCTGCTTACCTGGTAATTCTGATCCAAAAGACTACTAATAATAGCCCTGCCTATAAAACCTCCTCCACCTGTAACAAGTACCTTCATTTTTGAGCCCATTTTGTGAGTTTTTCACGGAAGATCTTGGCATTGTGCCTGGGATCGACAGGAAAATCTTTGTAGAATAAAAATGATTTTACTGAAATATCATGATTCTTTGCTATTTCTAACAATTCTTGTGTAATCTGTCTTTTTTTATTTTTATTTACCGCTCCTTCCAGCTGAATACATATCATCGGTAATTTAAATTTCGTACCGGTTTCTGCTATCCCTATCAAAGCAGAACGGCAAACTTTTGGATGAGCATTAAAAAAGGCTTCAACAGGTATAGTATATAGTATTCCATCCTTTGTCTGCACTCTTTGTGACTTCCTGCCGTAAAACCATATTCTCCCTTTGTCGTCTTTTCTGGCAAGGTCACCCATTCTATGCCAGTATATATTACTTTTCGGATCCCATATCTTAGAATAATGCAGCAATTCCATACCAAGGTATTCCTGAGTTACCACAGGCCCCTTCACAATTATTTCGCCTACTTTATTGTCAGGCAATTCATTCACTTTTTCAAAAGCAGGAATCTCGTGATCATTAATCTCAATAATCTTTATATCAGCTCCTCCAATAGGATAGCCAATACAAACCCCTTCATTATTTACTTTAGGGTTTGAATACAATTCAAGCAGCTCCCTGTCGTTCATGTCCGAAATGGGTAATGCTTCTGTCGCCCCATAAGGAGTATGAATTTCAGCAGTATCTGTCAGCATTTTCCTGAAATCTTGTAACAATCCGGCAGGAACAGCGGCACCGGCTGTCATTACACGCTTTATTGATGGAAGTTTAATTTTATGTTTATTACCATATTCTGCTAATTTTCTCAGCACCATTGGTGAACAAAACAGGTGTGAGCAATTGTAGTTCTGAATATTCCGAATCAATTTTTCCGGTTTTAGCTCAGCAGGTTTTGTCATATTCATATCTGCAAAAACAACTGAAAGTCCAAGACACATCACCAACAACCCGATAAGAGGAAATGTGCAGCAATCAATCTCATCCGCGCTGTATTTAAAATGATCACGCAATGTGTCTATTTGAGCATGCAGCATGCTATTTCTGTATAATACGGCTTTTGCCGGGCCTGTACTGCCACTTGTAAAAAATATAGCTGCTTCATCCGTTGGCTTTGATGCAACAGAATGACTCTCTTTCCATTCGCCGGAACGAAAAGAAGAAAGGGAGTGTCCATATCGAAACAGGGAGCGGCCTGTTGTAACGTAGGTTGTTATGTTTTTAAATGCTCCCGGATAAATAATCCTTAAAATG
>JAOZLR010000076.1:0-3388 GCA_029934735.1 Bacteroidales bacterium | reverse complement strand
TGTAACGTAGGTTGTTATGTTTTTAAATGCTCCCGGATAAATAATCCTTAAAATGTGCGCTATTGGTTCACCGATAAACATGTCAATCTTTAGTTTTGAAAAAGCCTTTATCATAGCCTTATGTCCCATTCCCGGATCTATCATTACCGGTATTGCCCCAATACGTATTATTGAAAAAGTAAGAATGAACATTTGTGGAGATGGTTTGACCAATAAAAGTACTTTGTGACCCTTTTTTAGTCCTATTCTTGTTAGTCCAAGAACAAAGTGGTCGATTTCAGTTTGAAATTCTTTATAGCTTATGGTGTAAGGATGCAATACAGCAGGTTTGTCAGGAAATTGTTTAGCAATGGAATAAATGTAATCGGAGATATTTCCTGTATTCAATTGTATATGTGTCCTGTTTTCCATATTGACATTATTGACTGTAAAGAGCAATTGAAGTTGTAATTCCTGCTCCTACAGTAAGAAAAAGTATGTTTTTAGCCGTCCTGAAGCGTTGTGTTTTGAAAATAGAATGGAGGGCAAATAATGGTGCTGAGGTATGAAACCCGCTTTTGATTCCATTTGGATAAATAATTTTATCCTTTAGGTCAGGTCTGTTGCGAATTTCACTCGCAAAACCATCAGGGTATTGAGAACAGATTACAAGATCAACATCTTCGATTTTCATCTTTTCTTCATCAAGAAATTTATCAAGGGAAGTGAGAGCACACCTTACAGTATGATCCAGGAAATCTTTTTTTACATCAATAGTGAGCACTCTCTTACCTTTAGTAAAATGGCTATAACCGATAAAATCATCTTTGTATTGCGGATATGATTCAGTTTTAAAACAAACAAATCCTTTCTCCATACCCCCTTTTGATAATAGTATTGCTGCCGCACCCTGGGAAAATGGATAGTTTTCGGTTTTCCCTGTTTTTGGTAGAGAGTCACCTGCTATAACCAATCCGCTTTCTATTTTTCCCGATTGAATATATCCATCAATAATCTGTAATGCCTGGATTAAACCGCAGGCTCCGTTATTCAGGTCAAAGGCCAGTATTTTTTTAAACCGATCTTGTGAAAAGCTTCTACACAGGAATGATTTCTGTATTAATTTTCTAAGTATAAGTGCTGAAAGAGCTGGTTCAACAATATGTTTCTCTCTGTAAACACCGGTACTGATTAACATCCCAATTTGTTCTGCCGCTCCCCTTTTCTTAAGGCATTTCTTGGCTGCCCTGATCGCACACGGGATGTAGCCCTTATTGAAACTAAAGAGTGGCAGAGATACTTTTATCGTTTCTATTTTACTGCCCATATTTATCAACTAATTCGTTTAGTTTAAAAACAATTACTCCCATAACAAGACCGGAAGCAAAACTTAACAATAGTATGCGATCTTCTTTTCTGAACTTCTTTTGCTGTAATTGATGATACAATGCCAGAAAAAGAGTTGTTGATGCTGTGTTACCCATCAATTCAACAGTGATAATTATTTCCTTTGGTGAAGATCCGAAGTACTCCTTGAAATTGATTGCCCCCGCCATAATGGCTCGTTTTGCCGTTTGATGGGGGATCATATAGTCAATATCACTATAACTCAGACCAGCCTCCCTTAGGCTTTGTTCAACAAATGAAGGAGATTCAGATATCGACACTTTTTGTAATTTTTGCATTTGAGTGAACATCTGGGCACCAGGGTATTTTGTACTAAGTTTGCCTATGCACAGTTTACTATACTTACTAAAGGTTTGCAGATTTAAAACTTCAAATCCATTTTCATTTGCTGTTTTTCCCAGAATTACTGCTGCCCCGGCATCGCCCACCGTTAAAGATGCAAACTCAGGACTTGGGGATGTCTCAATACTCTGAATTGCATTATTGCATATATTTGAAATAAACTCTCCACTTACGATCATACAATTATTTACAACCCTCCTTTGAATAAAATCATTAGCAATATGAATACCTGTTGCCATTCCGGCACACGCATTAGATATATCGAAACTCAATGCGCCGTTAGCACCAATCTTCTGTTTGACAATAGTTGAAATTGAAGGCTCATAATAATAACTCAAATCACTCTCAAACTTTGAAATGGAGCAATAAATAATCATTTCAATATCATGAACTTTAATGGAAGAATATGTTAAACAATCTATAGCTGCATCCACAGCCAGTGAAAATGTATTTTCATCACCTGAGCAAAAGTGTCTCTCTTTTATGCCAGTAATTTTTTCAAGTTTAATGGGAGGAGAGATCTTCATCCTGTCAATGATGGATTGAGTACTTACTTTCTCCTCTGGGAGTTTTATTCCTATACTCTCTATGTAACTACCGGTCGTCATAATGTTTTTACAAATTGATTAATGCTTTCACCAATCTCTTCAGCTACATCTTCCGGAATAAAATGCCCTCCTTTTAATACTTTGTGATTTTGGCCTTTAGAGCCCGGAATATGCTTTTGAAGAATCTTATCTCCTCCTCTGGTAATAGAATCATTATCGCTAAAAAGTGTTAACAGGGGTTTTTCCCATTTCTCCAACTCTTCCCAGATTATTTTTGCAGTTATGAAATCAGGGCTATTAAATTTAAAAGGAAGTAACTGAGGTAATAATCTGACGGCAATTTTATCTTTTGTGGAGTTAAAGGGAATATTGTATGCATTTTTTTCTTTTTTTGTAAGTTTGGTATTACACGCAATGTCAATAAATTTGCCAATAGGTAAAACTGGAGAATATTTTGTTATGATTTTCCATACATTAAACAGATAGGGTATCTTTTCATTTCCCCTTGGGATTAATCCGTTGCTGATAATCAATCCGGAAAATCTTGTATTATTTTCAACAGCTAATCTTAGCCCGAAGAGTGTTCCCCAATCGTGCCCGAAGAGAACAATATTGTTAAGATTTAGTTTTTTAATAAACAGGGCTAAATGATTAGTAAGCCTGTCAAAAGTATAAAACTCTTTTTCTCTGGGTTTATCTGACCTGCCAAATCCAATTAAATCAGGAGCAACTACCCTGTATCCGTTTTCCAATAAAACAGGAATTACATTTCTAAAAATATATGACCAGGTCGGAACTCCATGAAGAAGGAGAACGGGTGTGGCATCAGCAGGGCCTTCATCAATAAAATGAGTATTGTATTCGTTTATTCTTAAATAATTAGAGTTGAATGGAAAATCATCCAAATGGAGATTAGTATCTTCAGTTTTATTGTCATAGATATTTTGCATTTTTTTCTTATTAGGTTGAATAAGTGATAAATGCTAAGCTATACAAGGTCATTTAAGAAAACCTGAACTATCAGGTTATGCGAAGATAATAATTTATTTTTAAAGTGAGGGGTATTTTGTAAAAAAAACGATTCAACTTCACCTATAAAATACCAGGTGTAC
>JAOZLR010000075.1 GCA_029934735.1 Bacteroidales bacterium | reverse complement strand
GGTGTGAGAGGTGCACTGACGGTCAAATGACCGTCAGCCGCCTACTCGATTAGGCAAAGTTAATCCTTGTCAAATCTTTTAAAATAATCATCAATTTCTTGTCTCAATTCAATTCCCACTCTTTCAAAACAACCAAGTAAATCATCATATGCTCCTTTACCTCCAAGAAAATCCCAAAATTCTTCGGCTACTTTTAATTCGTGCTCCAAATCAAGCATACCCGCCATTGTCCATCTACTGTATGGTTTCGGTTCATACGGATTATAAGGTATAGCAATTAATGTATTTATTTTCGCATTTGGATTTTCTGATAAAACAGTTGCTACCCATTCTAAAAGAGTTCGTTTAAATTCTTTAAATCCACCTTTGTTTGGCTTTGCTGTTTTAATATCAAATAAATATATCTCACCATCGTTACTTTCAAGATAAACATCAACTCTTGTCGGTTTAACTGTTCGCATTTCCCCTTTTTGGCATACTTTACGTATTATTTCTATCTCTTTTTGTTTGTCCGGTTTTTTATTCGCAGCAGTTAATTCGTCCATCATTTTTTGGATTTCATATTGAGCTTGTTCACTAATTTGTGTTCCCGATTTCATTTGAAGCTTGGCAACTTTAAACCTGCTTGAAGCCAAAGAAACAGCAACCGGTTCGAAAATTGTAGTACCAAAATTTGTATTTAGAGAGTGAATAAAAGAATAAAGAGCAAGTCTATCTTTCCCCAAAAGTCTTGTATGAAATGGCATTACAGCCGGCTCTGGATTATAAGTCTTAAATCTATTTCTTAAACTATTTTTGATAGTATCTTCTACTGACTGTATTTGTTGTTTTGATAGTGCCATTATTTCCCCTTTAAATGAAATATTATTTCAGCATAAGCCGATTTGTTTTTTTCTGTTCTGTTTAAAACAGGGCGTTTATATTGATTGACGATTTTCATTCCGGATTTTTCTGCAATAGTAGGATACATATTGTATTTGTCATTTGCTACAAGAAAAATATCATAATCATCTTGTAAGTATTGCTTTGAGTTGTTTAATACTTTTATAATACCATCAATGTATGAATTTCTTGCTTCTCGCCCTTGTCCTTTATAAAGTGGTCCTATTTCCAATTCATCATTTCGTTTAAAACCAAATAAATCGTAAGCATAAGCGTGTTGTTCGTGATAATCTATTAAGCCTACATAAGGCGGACTTGAAAATATTCCTTTTATCTTTTGTTTTTTAACCAATTTTGCAAATTCAAGATTTTTATTTTCAAGTGCTGAATAAATATCAATATTTCTGGCATCACCTTGTAAGCATATTTGATATGTATTTGTCCTTAACCTTTCAAATTCTTGTAATCTTTTAACAGTATCTTTACTATATCGCACCCACCAAGAAAATATTGAAAACAAAGGTTTACAAATTTTTCCGTGTTTTCCACAATAATAAGTTGTTGTAATAGGCTCTTTAAGTGTCGCCAAATCTGCGTGGGTTGTTGCCCGGCAAGACCGAATTGTTCTACTTAAAATTATTGTGATAATTTTTTTAGTTGTTGAGTTTTTAATTTCTTTCAGTTGTTCAAATGTAAAATCTATTTCATTTTTAACAGGTTCGAGATACCATTTTTCAAGAAAATTATTTGATTTTTTTCCCTGCAATTTTAAATCATATTTATCCCTAAGATTTTCAAAAATTTTCAAAAACTCTTTCTCTTTTATCGGAGTATATTTTTTTTCTATTATCTCTTTATTACGAACTTTAATTTTAAATTCTGGTGATGGGAAATATTTCTTGTTGAAAATATTTAATTCTTCTAATAATTCATTTTCAAATTGTGCATTTTTATGTTGAGAAATAAATTCTTTTAAAGCAGTTGTTATCCGTTTTAATTCATTGTTTAAATCTTGAAAATCTACTTTTCCAACTTTTACATTTGCAATTAAAGAATTAAATGCTGAAATATCTATTCCGATTGCGTGCATTCCCAACTCATTAGCTTGAACCATTGTTGTTCCACTTCCAGAAAAAGGGTCTAAAATTATATCACCTTTTTTAAAATATACTTCTTTTTTAAAATTATCAGTATGACTATCAAGAAAGTATTCAACAAGTTGTGGAATGAATTTCCCCTTATATGGATGTAATCTATGAATATGTTTTGTAGTATCTTTTTCTTTTAAATTATCAAATGATAAAGCCCAATTTAAATCATCACCGAGTTTTTCTCTCCAATTTGTTTCTCTTTGTCCGTTATAACTTTTATAGTAAATAATTAAATCATATTTGTTTACAGCAGTTGTTCCATTATTTCCATATTTTTTTATTTTTCCATATTGAATTAGATATGAGATATTTGAAGTAGTAACATTTTTTTTCAAATGCTCACTAGCCCATTTACTTGCTTCTTTTATCGATAATAATTCTGTCATATTTATCCTTCTATTTGAACAACAAAAATACAATCATTTTTTCTTGTTGCCTAAACTATTTATTAACATCTATTGCCGTCTGTAATTTTGCCTAACATTTGTGTATAGTTACCAGGTAACTATATTTCTTTTATATCCTTATAAAAAGTAATTATATACCTCCATTTTGGCGATATATGATTACCTTTCTTCTTTAACTACTATTTGTTTTTGTTATCTGGTTGTTCATTTTGGGTTATTTTATGACTGCTAAAGTATAGAAATTATTTAGATACCAAAAATATTTCTATATATTTTTTCAAAAGGACCGGGATTTTATTGGATGTGGGATTGCCAGGTGCCATTGGTAATATTACCATCATAACTATCAACTGAATCATCGGCTATTTTAAAGCCTGTCATTTTCTAAATCCAATATTTAGCCCCTGTTATTATACAATAGATTAGTTTTAGTTAGAGTTTTTATAAAGCCGGTGGAATTTAGCCGGCTTTATTATTTCCTTCTAAAACAGTTGTAAAATTAACCCGCATTATTCATCGCTTTAATCGAAAAATATTTCTATTATTCATACTGTCAGGTAATTACATAGGATCATACTGTAAATATATACTCCCAAATTAGGGTAACGCTTGCAATTTTCTCTATGCATCTGCTTCGTTGCGAAACCCTTGAAATATAAAGATATGTCTGCGGATTTCGACGCCTCGCATCTACACAAAGCTAATTGCATGAATAATGCGGGTTAATCTTTAATAATTTTTAATTGTTCATTGAAGGTTCCTCCTGAGATATTTATAAAGTATATGCCTGCCGGATGGTTTGTAAGATCAATCTGTGTTTCATTATTTTCTAATAATGAGGAGTAAACTACTTTACCTGTAATATCTGTTATTATTGCCTGAACACTTGTGTTAGCATCACGTAGTATTAGAGTAAATATCCCATTATTTGGATTGGGATAGATAGATGCTTTAGAAACAATTATATCATCCATACCAACATAAGGATTATCACTTACAATAACATTATCAATATAGATTGGGTGACCAAGGGAACTGTAAGTTGCAAACTTGATTTTTACCTCTTTTTGTCCAGCCCATTGAGAGATGTTGATTTTATTACAATCACTACCATAACCAGCTCCACACCAATCTTCCTGAACTTCAGGCAGAAAATCGTAAACAGTTAAAGGATGTGTTGCAAAAGACCCTTCTCCATCATCACCACCTGCAAAAATTCTTGTCCAGTTTTCACCACAATCCGATGATATGTAAATGATTAGTGAGTCGGTAGCAGATTCGTGAATTTTCGCATAGGCATGTTCAAAATCAAGATATGCTTCTGTGAGACCTGATAAATCAAGAGGCGGGCTGATCATATTATCAGTTTGCCCGAACGCCAAAATCTCGCGGAAGTTGATTCTGGATGCTATAGTACCGGGTTCATTTCCACCAACTTCTATTAATTCCCAGGTTTCGTTATTGTCAGGGTTTTCAATTGTCCAGACTTCATCCAATACAATTGTTTCATAATCTTCAATAAAAGGTAAGACATACCCTCCAATATTCAAAAAATCATCTTTGGTTGCACTGCTTTCTCCATTTGTATTAGAGGCTGTCAGGGTAACCGAATAATAACCGTAATCACTACATTCAATAACCGGGTTTTGGGAAAAGGCGTTAGTCCCATCAGTAAAGATGAAAGTTTCGGGGGTAATTTCCCATTCCCAGCTAATTGGGAAATATTCAGTCATATCTGTTATTGAAAATTTTTCACCTAAACAAGCAGCATTTGCATCGGCCTTAAAATCAATCTCTGGTAGCAAAGTAGTGCTTGAAGTGATATAATCCTCTTTAATCATTGTATTCGTACCCAGATTATTGGTAACAGTCAGGGTAACATTATAAGTGCCTTCATTCTCGTAAATTATATTTGAAGGATTCTTTTCATCAGAATTAGAAGGTGTTCCTCCCTCAAATGTCCATTCATAAGTTGTAGGAGGACCTAACGCAAGTGAAGTAAAGTTTACATAATGACCTGTTGGGATTAGTGTATAATCGGCATCAAAATCAGAAACAGGCTCCACCATATGAATATCAGATTCCCAAAGTCCACGACCATAAGTTCCCGCACGAATTTTACTAATTTGATAATTGATTTCAAGTTCATTAACAATCACATTTGGCAATCCTTCCATAAATGTTTCATATTGGTCGAGGGTGTTATTGATATAATATACCCCTACATCCATACCTACATACAAAGATGCAATAGGGTCATCAAAGAAAGTAACACAGTTAGCCGGGATATTTGGAAGGTTTAATGAATAATTTGTCCATGTATCACCCGCATCTTCAGAGTAATAAAGTTTTTTCCCATCATCATAACCTGAAAGAGAAACAGCAATTAGCTCAGGATCTGATGGATGAACAGCAATGTAGGAAATAGCATTTGAAGGGAGTCCGCTACTCACGTTACTCCAGCTTTCACCACCATCTTTTGTTCTTTTTATTGTATTTCCCCATGAAACGAAAATATAATCAGGGTTTGATTCAGAGATAGCCATTTGCTTTACAGTATTAGAAAAATCTGAGATTGTAGTCCAGCTTTGCATTCCATTCGTAGTTTTTCTTACCCCATCATTATTCCCAACATACAGAGTTAGATGGTCAGTTGGATGGATAACAAAAGGCGTAATCCAACTTCCATTTCCCGGCTGGTTAATGTTGATCAGGTTCATTCCGCCATTATTTGATTTGTAAAAACTCCCACCCTGCGATGTTCCATAAACAATATTTGCATTGGAATAATCCACCAGGCATTCCATGCCGTCAGCACCAAGCCATTCGTGCCAATAATCCGTAGTATGAACACTTGTCCCATTGTCTTGCGCACCACCCATCAACTTATAAGGATGGTTTTTTGAGCCACCGATTCTGTAGAACTGGCGAACACCAATTCCTGTCGTCAGATCGACCCAGGTGTTTCCACTGTCCTCCGATTTAGAAACCAGTCCATCAGAACCAACATACAAAGTCCCTTCTTCAAAGTGAGCCCAGTGCATATCGCAATGGGTGTACCCGGTGGGATTATTGTAAGTCCATTCTGTTGTGGCTAACCAATTAACTCCACCATCCATTGATCTCCAGGTAAGAATTCCCAGAAGATGCACTTCTTCAGGGTTAACGTGTGAGGCTGCCAGCGCCAGATCATAGGAAGATTGACTGCTGTTATCATTACCTTGCGGGTCATAACCAAACATTTGAGGAGAATCAGCCCTTAATACAAACGTGTCGCCACTATCTGTTGAACGATATAAGCCTCCAAATAATCCATCGGTTCCGGCACATAAAAAATATACATATTCCGGACTTGCGTTCGTTACAGCTATTTGAGCTCTGCCATTGCTGGAAGGTAAGCCCGCAGTAATTTGGGTAAATGAATCGCCACCATCCGTTGATTTGTAAAATTTCTTTGTAATAGCATAAATTGTATTCGGATCACCGGGTTTAAACTCAATGTCATCGATATGTCCGCTTAGAATTTCTTCCCATGTTTCGGCTCCATCATATGATCTGTATAAACCATTATTCACAGCACAAAAAATAGTATTGGGGTTGTCGGGATGAAGGAGCAGTTTCTCAACAGTCAGATTTTGATATATAGAATGTTCCATTCCTGTTGTTTCCCAGGTTTGACCACCATCAGTTGATTTTAAAACTCCAATACTATAATTACTAGAAGCATCTCTGTCGCCGGTTCCTATATAAATAATATCTGAATTAGTAGGATCAATGGCAATTGCAGATACACCCATAACTGGTAAATTATCAGTCAGCACTTCCCATGTTTCTCCTTCATTGGTTGTTTTCCAGCATCCTCCTGATGGAGCTCCAATGTAAACAACGGTTGGGTCATTCGGATCAATAGCAACTACATTAATGCGACCGATTCCGGGATTCCAATGTCCTGTATTTTCTTCCCAGGTGCGAGGCCCAAGTTCTTCCCAGTTGCTTTCTGTAATAGATTTGGAAGAATGATTAGCATTGAACTTTTTCATTTCGTTCCAGAGATGAGCCTGATTTGGTCTTTCTCCATCAGGAAAGGTTCTGTCATAATTCATATATTCCCAGCGTTTGTAAATTTTGTACATAGTTCCTTTACCGGTTCCAGTTTGTTCAAAATAAGCATCAGCTTCCCGTTGTACATCGTAAAAATTTACGGTTGGGTCCTGCATCATGATGAACCATTTTGGGGTTCCATCAATCAATAGTTCTTGTGATTTGACATTGTTATAACAGAAAAAAACTGCTATAAACAATATTGGTAGGATGGATTTTTTCATGAGGATAATTTTTAGTGTATTAATATTGATATATATCGTTTAAACTAGACTCAGACTGCTTTGTATAAAAAAAGTAAATCTGCTTTTTCCTGAAGATTTAAAATATAGGAATTTTCTAATTTGCAATTGCAAAAATAGCAGAAATTCTAAAATAAAGATCAAATTATTTTTTATTCTTCACATCTGCCAAATCCTTTTAAATGAAATCAACATCAATAGCAATTGTTTTCCTACTTTTGCACATAATTAAACAAACGAATAATGTCAAATTGCTTATATATTACCGCAACCGAGGCACAGAGTGGTAAATCTGCTGTGGCTCTTGGTGTTATGGAAATGTTGCATCGGCGTATTGGCCGTGTGGGTTTCTTCAGGCCAATTGTTAACGAAACAAACGATAATGAAGAGGACAATGATATTAGCCTTATCTCGTCATACTTCAATCTTGATATTCCCTATGAGAAAATGTATGGCTTTACAATGGCTGAAGTTCTTGAACTTGCTGCAAATGGAAAAGAGGGTGAAATTATTGATGGTATATTGAGTAAATACAATGATCTAAAACAATATTGCGATTTTATTCTTGTTGAAGGAACTGACTTTGGAGAGACTACGGCAGCCGTTGAGTTTAATGTCAATACTGCAATAATCAATAATCTGGGTTGCCCGGCTCTGGTTGTTGCCAACGCCTTTGAAAATACTGTAGAGGAGGTGATGCAATCCATAAATATAACTACAGATTCATTACTGGAAAGGGGTTGTCGCATTGTCGGGACAATTGTTAACAAAACGGGAATGGGAGTTGGTAAAAATGTAATAAGAGAATTGAAAGACACAAAACGGTTTAAAGAGCAGTTGTTGTATTTTATTCCTGATGATGAAATACTGGGAAAGCCAACTGTAAAAGAGGTCGCACTTAATCTTAATGCCGAAATACTTTGTGGAAGAGACCAACTGAACAGACATGTAAGGAGTTTTGCTATTGCAGCAATGCATTTGCGTCATTTTCTTCCGCGAATAAAACCCGGCACGCTGATTATTACGCCCGGTGACAGAGCGGATATCATCATCGCTTCTCTTGCTGTAGTTGCCTCAAATACAATGGATAATATTTCAGGAATTGTACTGACAGGTGGGCTTAAACCTGAAAGTCCGATAATGAAGCTCATAAAAGGATTTGCTTTAATGGTTCCTATTATCTGTGTAAAAGGCGATACTTTCCATACTGCTGCCAATGTTCAAAAAATTCACGCAAAACTAACATCTGATAATGAACGGAAAATTCACCGTGCACTTGGTATTTTTGACAAGAATGTGAATGTTATAAAACTAGGCGACAAAGTTGTTACAACGAAGGCTACGATTATTACACCTAAAATGTTTGAGTTTAAATTGCTGCAAAAAGCGAGAAGTAATAAAAAACATATTGTTTTACCGGAAGGTGAGGAGGAAAGAATCTTAAAAGCGAGCGAAATATTATTGCGTCGCGATGTTGTTGATATCACTCTTTTGGGGAACAGGAAACATATTCTTGAAAATATCTCTGTTCTCGGCCTGAGACTCGAAAATGTGAGTATTATTGAGCCTGCCGAATCAGAATATCTTGCCGGCTTTGTGGATACTTATTATGAATTGAGAAAACATAAAGGAATGACAAAAGAGAACGCATACGACACAATGTGTGATGTCAGCTATTTCGGGACTATGATGGTGCGTCAAGGTCTCGCCGACGGGATGGTCTCAGGTTCAGTTCACAGTACTGCTGCTACAATAAAACCTGCTTTTGAAATAATTAAGACAAAGCCTGGCTTTTCAATTGTGTCAAGTAGCTTTTTTATGTGTTTGAAAGATAAGGTGCTTGTTTATGGCGATTGTGCTATCAATCCTGACCCAAATGCTGCTCAACTGGCTGAAATAGCTATCAGTTCAGCCTTAACAGCCAAAACTTTTGGTGTGGAACCATTGGTAGCTATGCTGTCATATTCAACAGGAGAGTCAGGTAAAGGTGCAGATGTGGACAAAGTGCGGGAGGCGACAAAAATTACCAAAGAAAAAGCTCAGAAAGAGTTTCCCGGATTGAAAATTGAAGGGCCTATTCAATATGATGCTGCCGTCGATGCAGCTGTTGCCAAAACGAAACTTCCGAAAAGTGATGTAGCAGGAAAAGCAACCGTTTTTATCTTCCCTGATCTTAACACTGGCAATAATACGTACAAGGCAGTACAACGTTCAGCAGGTGCCATTGCTGTTGGTCCCGTTTTGCAGGGCTTAAATCATCCTGTCAATGACCTGAGTCGTGGATGTCTTGTAACCGACATCGTTAATACCGTTGCAATAACGGCAATACAGGCACAGATGGAGTAGGGGGAAAGCCGGCACGTAAGTTCAATTAGTAAATGCAACTTTTTGAAGATAACAGAACAGTTTGAACAAGGGATAAAAAGTCATAATAATTATAAATACATTTTATCTGGTTGAAATATTGCGTACCTAACGGCACTGGCGTTCGATTGTTTTATATTTTCTACCCGTATGTCGTCCCTATCGGGACTTACTTGAAAGCGTACAAATTTATCACGCTTTTGGTTGTATAATTATGGCAATAGTGGAAGATTATCCTGATTTAGATAGACCTTGCAAAAAGTTATGTAAGTAATTTATTTATAATGCCATTATTATGTATTTGGGCTTAGCTTTTATCTGGGGGTTTCAGCTTCTCAACAGTAAACTCATCGTCTGAGATGCCTATGTCAAACTT
>JAOZLR010000427.1 GCA_029934735.1 Bacteroidales bacterium | reverse complement strand
GTAGTCCGTAGGGGAATCGAACCCCTCTTACCAGGATGAAAACCTGGCGTCCTAGCCGATAGACGAACGGACCATTTTATATAAAGAACTATTCTTTTTCTTAAGGGAGTGCAAAAGTAGTACTATTTTTTTTATCTGCAAATATTTTTTATTAAAAAAAAAAAAGAGGGGCAGCAACTGCTGCTCCTCTTGAAATCAAAAAATATCTTCTACCAGTTTTTATCTCCAGTCAGATTATCAATAAATGTAACATTTTCAAGAGTTGGCTCTCCTCCATTATCAAGATATAACCCCCAGTTCTGCGAATGGCTGATCTCGGTGTTCTTTATCGAAACGTTGTTTCCATTATCTTTGAATGTTATATTTCCTGAATATGTCGAATAGCCACCGCCATAGGAAATAATACAGTGATTAAACTCAGTCCCTGGAGATGTCCCTTCATAAAACCAAATGCCATCCCAGTCGCCATTTGAAGGGGCGGGTGAGGCAGATGTAAATAAAATGGGTTCTTCTTCTGTGCCAATTGCTACTATTTTTCCGTAATTTCCTGAGCTATAGGCAACGTCTAATTCACTGTTTTCAGTAAATTTAATAATTGTTCCTGGTTCTATTGTTAATGTAGCTCCTGAGGTGGAGGCTACCTTCATAGTTCCGTCAACAAAATAGGCACAATTAAGTTTATTCCAGGTTACATCCTGGCTTATGGTATTACCTTTAACCAAAATACCTTTGTTCCCGGAAATGAAGTCATTTCCTGTTCCGATGGTATTTGCCTGACTTGAATAAATTAATATTGAATGGTTATTGTTATCTGTAAAAGTGTTGTTAGTAAAAGTATTGAATCCTGATTCAATATCGAGAGAAATACCGAATGTTTCACTTTGTTGGATCACACAATTGTTAAAAGAGACATCAGATCCTTTTATCTCTATCATTCCATTATTTACACTGTATCCTCCTCCATATTCGAAAGTACAGTATTCAAATTCACAGCCATTAGAGCCATCGTACATCCAAAGTCCGTCCCAGTCGCCTTTATCTTTGCTTACTGCGGCAGAAGTAAAATATATTCTATCGTCCTCAGTGCCCATTGCGATAAGCGTACCATATTCTCCTGATCCGTATGCAATATCCATTTCACTACTTTCAGTAAAACTAACAACTGCTCCGGCCTCAATTCTTAAAGTTGTACCTGATGAGGATTTTATGTTAACAGTACCATCAATAACATAAGGTGCTGTATGGGCAAGCCATGTTTCGTCTTCCCTGTCATAGGTTCCTCCTTTAATCAGAACTCCTTTATTGCCGTCAGCTAGTAGTGCGTTACCAGCTCCGATAGTGTGTGCTGCATTGGGGTAAAGCAGAATTAGATGATCTCCAATTCCTTCAACAGTATTATTAATGAAAGACTTAAAAGAGGCATCGCTATCAAGGACAAGTCCATTAAACTCTGATTGTTTTACAGAGCTATTTTCAAAAGTAATTTTGCAATCTTTTAAATTTATTGCTCCTGTGTATTGGCTATAGCCACCTGTATATTCAACGATACAAAATTTCATACTCGTTTCGCTTGATGTACCGCTATAAAACCATATACCATCCCAGTCACCGGCAGATGGTGAGGATGCAGATGATGTAAATCTGATTGGGCTATCTACCGTACCATTTGCGATAATTACAGAGCCACTTTCACTATACCCCACATCTAATTCTGATCCTTCGGTAAATTTAATTACTGTTCCGGGCTCAATTGTTAATGTTGCACCTTCAATTCTTAAAGTACCATCAATTGTGTAAGTGCTTCCGGATGTCCAGGTTGTGTTAGTGTTTATTGTACCTGAAACGGGATTTTCGTTACCTCCACCGGGAGGGTCAGGATCATCTTTCTCAACTGTACAGGAACTCATCCCAAATGCAATTGAAATCATTAAAAATAAAAAAATCTTTTTCATAATAATAAATTTAAGTGTTTAATTATTTAGCTTCTATGGCTGTTGAACAAAGCCTTTTACTTGCCAGTCTGCAAAAAAAATCAAGCAATTGCATCTGTTACGCAAGCGGATAAAATTTGTTTTAAAAAAGTGAAAAAACAAGGAGATACCACATAACTTTTCTTAAAATGATAATTTAGAAAAAGTTAACAGATACCTCCCCGCAGAATAATATCTATAGGATTATTTTCCTGGACATTCAGCTACAACACTCGCTTTAATGCTTTTGTCGCCATAGGCTTTGTCAAAAGCATTGGAGAATTGTTTTGCCAGTTTTTGTGCTGTTGCATCATAAGCAGCTTTATCTTCCCAGGTGTTTTTTGGGAAAAGAATTTCAGATGGAACTCCCGGACAAGTTTTAGGAATATTTACATGTATCAGTTCATCATATTCATATTCCACATTTTCCAGGGCTCCGTTTAATGATGCCTCAACCATTTTTCTTGTTAAGTTAATATCCATCCTTTTACCAACTCCATAAGCTCCACCGCTCCATCCTGTGTTTATCAGGTAAACTTTTGTGTTGTGTTCTTTCATTTTTGCTCCAAGCATATCAGCATATACATCAGGATTGTTAGGCATAAATGGTTGCCCGAAGAATCTTGAGAATGTAGCCTGAGGTTCAGTAACTCCGGTTTCTGTTCCGGCAAGTTTACTTGTATAGCCCATAAGGAACCAAAGCATAGCCTGATCAGGATTCAGTTGCGAAACTGGAGGCAGAACTCCATAAGCATCGGCAGTTAGGAAAAGGATTGTTTTCGGATGTCCTGAAGTTGATGACTCTTTAATGTTTTTAAGATATCTTAATGGGTATGATGCGCGTGAGTTTGGTGTTAACCTGTCATCATAATAATCAAATTTGCCATCTGGATAAACCATAGCATTTTCAACAAGAGAACCGTGATTCAGATAATCAT
>JAOZLR010000426.1 GCA_029934735.1 Bacteroidales bacterium | reverse complement strand
ACCTGCGGGATAATCGGGACATATATTGTGTCGAAGCGCATTGTATTTATCAGTGGAGGTATTACACACACCTCCTTTGGCGGAATCGGACTGGGGTATTATCTTGGATTCAATCCACTTCTTGGAGCAACTATTTTCAGTCTTCTTGCAGCATTGATAATAGAATTTATGTCGAAACGAACCGATGTCCGCGAAGACTCGGCAATCGCAATTTTATGGTCGTTCGGGATGGCAATCGGGATAATCTTTATTTTTATCACACCCGGATATGCACCAAACCTGATGAGTTATCTTTTCGGAAGCATTCTGACGGTGTCACATATTGATCTGATTATGATGTTTTCGGTAACAATTGCCATTTCTCTGTTCTTTAGTATTTTCTACAAAACAATTTTGTTTTCTGCTTTCGATGAGCAATATCTAAAAACAAGAAATATCCCTGTTGAACTTTTCAATTATATTTTGATGGGATTCGTTGCCCTTGCAATTGTATTGAGTATTAAGGCAGTAGGTATTATTTTAATAATTTCATTACTAACTATCCCACAGAGTTCTGCAAATCTTTTTGTTAAGGATTTTCGTAAACTGATTTATTATTCAATACTTATAGGTGTAATGGGGTCTCTGACCGGACTTGTAGCTTCTTACTATTTTGACATTCCTTCGGGAGCTTCCATTATTTTTGTCCTTGTTGTTATTTTTGTAATTCTGAGGCTTATCAAATATTTGATAACAAAATAAAGCTCATTTTAAGCATTTTCATTAAATAGCCTTTGCTTTTGTAACAATATTATTATTTTCAAGTAAAAACTGAAACAAATACATTATGTTATATATTTGTCGGGAATTTATGAGATTTGAAGCAAAGTACATATTATTAATTACCTTCTTAGTGGCGATTGCCTTTGGGACAAAAGCACAGGATTCATATTACTCGCAGTACTACAACAATATGACCTATATCAACCCTGCCTATACGGGGTTGGATGAAGGACTTAAGGTAGGATTTACTTATCGTGACCAATGGCCAAAGTACAGCGACGATCTTAAGACTTACAACTTCAATATGGATTTTGCAGAAAGAGGTTTACCCGGACTTGGAGGTTTTGGTATTATTTTCAACGCAAATAAAGAAGGTGATGGCCTGATCAAAACTAACTTCATCGGATTGCTTGGTTCCGCAAGAATCAGGTTACAGAGGCACTGGGTGACACAAGTTGGGGTTACCGTGGCTTTTGTACAGAAGCAAATAGATGTAGGTGATTTTATCTGGAGTGACCAGCTTGATGACAGACATGGACTTTTATATCCAGGATCATCATTTGCCGGTTCGCCAAGTCAAAGCATTTCATATCCTGATATTAACCTCGGAGGACTTATTAAATATGAGAAGCGCCTTATTACTGCTACTTTAGGTATTGGCATCAACCATCTTTTCAAGCCCAATGAGTCTTTTTATAGTCTTGACATTCGTGTACCCCGCAAATACGATGTAAATATTGATGTTGTATTCCTGCAAAGAAATAACCCGCGAAAGGGCTTTAAATTCAACCCGGGATTATTATATGAGTATCAAAATTCCTTCAGCAACTTCACTCTTGGAATGAATGTACAAAAATCCATTATTTACGCAGGAGCCTGGTACAGAAACAGGAATTCGGCAATCTATAAAGTCCAGTCATTGATGTTTGTTGTTGGTGTTCAGATACCAATGGTCAATGAATACTCAAGGATTAAACTTATGTATAGCTACGATGTTGGAATATCAAATATGACAGGAACAGGTGGTGCTCATGAGATAACACTTCGTTTCCAGTTTGACGAAATCCATCTCATAAAAAGCAACTCTTACTTCTCGCGTGACTATCCGGTAATAATGGAACCATTGAGATTTTAACGGCTAGGCAACAGAAATCACAACTTCTGAGTCCACTAAACATCAGATTTACAGCTCTTTTACAAACATTAAAAAAAATATTAAACAAATTTGTTCAGTTAAAAAATAAAGCTGTATATTTGCACCCATTTTTAGCAGTAACCTTATATAAAACAGAGAGCGATGAGCAAGAATGAATTAGTGAAATTTGTCGAAGATCAGGTTGAAGTAAATGAATTACCTGATTTCAATGCGGGCGACACAATTACCGTAAAATATAAGATCAGAGAGGGAAATAAAGAGAGAATCCAGAACTTTCAGGGTGTTGTTTTACAGAGAAGAGGAGGTGGAAACACTGAAACTTTTACAGTTAGAAAAATCTCAGGAAATATAGCAGTTGAAAGAATCTTTCCTGTTACTTCACCTTCTATTGATGATATAACAGTAAACAAAAGGGGCGTTGTACGTCGTGCCCGTATTTTCTACCTTCGCGGATTACGTGGTAAGAAAGCAAGGATCAAAGAAAAAAGATATTAATGGGACTTCCCATATTTTTAAACCCCGCCTGATAGCGGGGTTTTTTTATTGTTCGTCAAATAAATTACTTCAGATTATTAATACCCACAATCATTTATCTTACTTTTGCCAAAGCAGAACAGAGATAACATTACAATAAAAATGAATCAAAGAGAAAATCAGGACAACAGGTTTTCAGTAAGAAAAAGACTTCTGAGTTTTAAGTATGCCTTTAACGGTATTAAAAAGTTGTTTATTACTCAGCACAATTCCAGAATTCACCTGACAATTGCACTCCTGGTGATTATTGCCGGATTCTTTTTTCATATTTCAAAAACTGAATGGTTTGTGGTAGTTATTGTAACAGGGCTCGTTTTCGCTGCTGAGCTTTTCAATTCTGCAATTGAATCTGTAGTTGACCTTATCTCTCCTGAATATCATAAAAAAGCAGAAAACGCTAAGGATTATGCAGCAGGTGCTGTTTTAATCGCAGCAATTATATCAGCTATTGCAGGATTGAT
>JAOZLR010000425.1 GCA_029934735.1 Bacteroidales bacterium | reverse complement strand
AGGATTCGCGCGGTAGCGCTGCGAAAAACCTAATCATAAGCTGTAACTGACAGAGTTGTTGATGAATCCCTTACATGAATCATGTTCTAATAATTGAAATGAAATTATTTTCAAATCTTTATTATCATTTTTGATAATAATATCTGATTATTCTTGTCAAGAAGTATCAATAAATAAATTCCTGGTTCAAAAGAAGATAAATCAAGTTCAACAGCATCCTTTTTCTCAAATACTTTCTGACCATAATGATTAAAAACTTCTAAACGAGCTATGTTTTGATTATGTCCGGAAAAATAGAATTTTGAAGAACTCGGGTTTGGATAAACAATTATTTTGTCATTTATCTCAGAATTTTCTATACCTAAAGCATATCCATAGTACAAATCTTTTATTTCATCATCGGATAGGGACCTCTGATAAATCATTATTTCATCTATTTTTCCATTGAAATGTTCTTTCCAATCATTTTGGTTAAAAAGAGCTCCAATACTCCATGGGTTTATATTGTTGAGTGTTTTTGCACTATATCTGTTATCGACTATGGTCCCATTGTGGTAGAGCTTGTATTGGTAGAGGTTGGGTAGTACATAATTATCCTTGGTATAAGCTACAAATTGCCAATCATTGTTTGATAGTTCTTTGGATAATGTTATATCTTCCGGCCCAAAGAATTCAAGTTTATTTTCAAATATATTACTTTCCATACCATTGCCATCTTCACCAGAAGTAGTATATCTATTCCCAAATAACCATTGTTTTGTACTTAAGTCGTTTGGCTGAAACCAATATGTAATAGTATAGTCTTGTCCGAAGTTAAGCCCAATATTTGGAATTATAATTTTATCCTCAATTCCGTCAAAATCGTATGCACTATTTGGATTTCCATCTTTGTCTTCAGTTAAAGTTGCACTTATTATTTCGCTGGCATGAAAACCATTGCCACTTTCATCCTGAGCATTCCCATTAAATGGATAATAAGCAATTAAATACTGAGGTTCAGGGTTTGAGATAATTACAATATCAGACAAGTCAGGAATTTCAATGTTTGAACCTGCAGTCCAGTTATCGCCTCCAAATTCATAAGCCCCGGCATCAGGAGCTGTTCCGATATAATCAGTTGTTATATCCGGGATATTGGTTCCATAATCAATTGCCGGAGAATTTTCCAACAGCCTGAAATCCCCGTTTTCCGGATCAACAAACATTGGGCTATCAGTTGTTAAGTTCGTCTGGAAATAAGTTCCTACATTCCAGGGTTTATCTGACAAATTATTGATTACTTGTTGATTTTCAATTTCCGTACCTTCATATCCCCAGGCCCACTGGGCATTTGAACAAGACCAAACTGTATTGTTATAAATCTTATGGTTTACAGCGGGTTTGTTTGTTGTTATACCATATTTACAATTCCAAACCACATTATGATGTACAACGTAATTTGTGTCGTAATTGTCCAGATATATACCCATTGATGAACCTTTTGCATGGTTATCATGCACCCAATTATAAGAAATTTCTGAACCACCGCCATTGGTGTAATATGAATAGGTTAAACCCAGATCGTTGCACATCAAACCGCAGTCATAAAGATCATTGTATTTGATATTAGTTGAATCACAATACCTGTGAACTAAGATGCTTCGTGCTGAAGTTCGTAAAGTATTACCAATTATATTATGGCCATACCCTGTAGCAGAAATTGCTGCTGCATCTATTGCCGACCAGTTACAGTGCTCAACCAGACAATTTTCAACACGGTTATTAATGCCTCCCACACTTATTCCATCTCCCCAACTGTAGCCCACATAGCAGTTTTTAACTACATTGTTAATTCCTGAAACATGAATTCCTTTTCCGTTCCAATAGTCGATTGCATAACTTGATCCATCTCCTTTGTGTCTTCCCCAGGACCAATCATAATCAAAAAATGGAGTGGGGAACCAGACACTTCCACCATCAAGAATACAGGCGGTAGCAGAGCCAAAATTCACTGATGACCAAACAAAATGAATATTCTTAATTTCTATATATGATTTTTCTTCACAATCAAACCCATATAACCTCGTACGAGCTTCAATTTTCATGGTGTTGATATTTGCACCGGATTCAGGGAAATAGTACAGGGTATCATTTTGCCAGTGCCATTCGTTTACTTTATCAAGGGCATTTAAATGTTTATAAATATATCCAATCCCATCTCCAAGATATACCCCGGGATTATAATCAGCCCAGGGAAATGAACGTTCTTCACAATGAACCATATTCCCATTTGAAGCAGATATTTTACCAATATGAGCAACCCATTTTGAACCCGTTAATATTTTACAATAGCCACCTACCCAGTAATTTTCAGGCTTAATCATCCCCTGAAGAAAAGCATCTCCGTTTGCTTCGGCTAAAACTTTATTCCAATTCGATTCATCATACATATCATCTCCAAGAAGATCGGGGTAACGAGCAGCATAAGCACGCTTCTTATTTGCAAACAGCTGGCTTACGGTATCAGGCATATAAGCCTTATATATACCATTCTGATATGGAGTCCAACCTGAGACAGTGTCGGAGCCAAGTATCACAACCTGTTCATTATTATAATTGGTAAAAAGGATAGGATTGTCTGCAGAACCATTATTGACAGGAGTTATTGTTTCCCGATATTCTCCTTTCATAATAAAACAGGTTTCACCTGCAAGTATTATGTCAGCTGCTTTTTGTATGGTCTTGAAAGGCAATTGAAGTGTTCCGGGATTACTATCTGTTCCGGAAGGTGAAACATAATATTGTGCTTGTATACTTTGTGCTGATAGAAATATAATTGCATTGGTTAAAGTAACAAAATACTTTATTAGACATATAAATCGCATTTTTTCCTGGTTTATTAAGTTTAAATCTAATATAATAATGGCAACTGTCAGT
>JAOZLR010000424.1 GCA_029934735.1 Bacteroidales bacterium | reverse complement strand
CCAGCTCTTTCGGATTTGCAATCCGAAAGTAAATATCCGGGGATTTTCAATCCCCCTTAACAGACCTAAAAAAACTAATTTAACAGTAGCATATTTTTCAAAAAATAGTTACTGAATTTTTCAAAGTCTCCTTAAATTGGCTTATATTTGCCTGAGTTTTAATAAAAGGGAGGGTTATTAAACAGCCTGCCACGATATTTTCGGGGGACTGCCGTTACCTGTAAGCGGAAGAAACGAAAACCTAATAAATAAAGAATAAATGAAAACAGCCGAAAAATTAAAAATAAATGCGAAACTGATTATAACTTTGCGAATATCACATATTATGAATTCTTTTTTTAAAACGCTTCTGGTTTTGATTTTTTTCCTATATCCGTTTATGACTTTATTCTCTCAAAGTTCAAATTGGATGGTTTATACTAACGGTGACAAAGTCAACTGTCAGGTTATTCGAGGAAACGATAACTGGGTGGGAACAAACGGGGGAATTGCCAAAATTGACATATCTACAGGAGAAATCGAATATATTAATAGTGGTAATTCAGGACTTCAACAGAATTATGTCCAGTGCCTTGAGACGGACGAAAACGGAAATATATGGGTTGGTAACCTCGGTACAAATTTTTGCGGGGGGCTGTCGAGTTTTAATGGAAACAATTGGACCTATTACGATCCACCACCAAATTACAAAAAGTACAACTCCATAACAGCTGATGATAATGGTGATGTATGGGTGAGCACAAATTTATCCGGTTTGTTCCGCAATAGCAATTCCGGATGGGAAGTTTTCAATACGGATAATTCCCCTTTGCCCACTAATTCCATTGGGAAAGTTCTGGTGGAAAGTGACAGTGCCGTTTGGGTTATTGTACAATGGCAGCAAAACATACAGGGATGTCTGGCAAAATTTGACGGTAATAACTGGGTATTAATTGACACGTCTAACTCCGACATTCCTTCCAATGATGTATTCTCAATAGATATTGATGAGTTGGGAAACAAATGGATAGGCACATTTGAAGGTTTGGCTATGTTTGATGGTGTTAGTTGGGATGTGTACAACACTGGAAATTCTGGAATTCCGGGTAACACTATTACATCGGTAGCCTGTGATGCGGACAATAATATCTGGGTTGGCACGTATAATTCAGGGTTGGCATACTTTGACGGTAATTCATGGACCGTTTATAATGATACAAATTCAATATTGCCAAACAACAAAATAAAATCCCTGAATATTGACAATAACAATACAGTGTGGATTATATACGAACTTGACTATAACTACCAGGGAAGTCGTATTATTTCTTTTGATGGCACAGAATGGGTTCAATATGAAACCAACGGTTCCCCGATGCCTAACAATTTTCCTGTAAGCCTCGCTCTTGATGTGGACAGTTCGGTCTGGGTGGGGACAAATGATGGATTTGCAAATATAAAAAATAATGTATGGACATTGTATTCTTCACAGAACACACTGCTTGAAAAAGACGATATCCGGGCGATTGCATGTGAAAAAGACGGAACAAAATGGTTCGGATCACTCTTTTACGGACTCATTAAGTATCATAATCAGGTATGGACGGTTTACACTTTGGGTAATTCACCACTGACTTCCAGACAGATCAACTGCATTACGATAGATGAAAACAACAATAAATGGATTGGTATGAGTTCGGGAGGTATGGATACGGGAGGACTGATAAAAATCAGCAATGATTACAACTGGACCATTTACAACACATCTAATTCGAATTTGCCTTATAACAAAGTCAGTTGTGTAAGCATTGACAAATCAGGTATAATATGGGTCGGTACATGGAATGGACTTGTTAAAATTGAAAATGATAGCTGGACAGTTTTTGACACTACTAATTCCGGTTTACCAGATAGTTGGATATGTTCCCTTGCCGTTGACAGTACAAATACCTTGTGGATTGGTACTAGATATGAAGGTCTGGTTAAATATGATAGTCAGAACTGGACTATTTACAACGATGAAAACTCCGGAATCCCAGATAATTGTGTTTTTGCAATTACTGTCGATACAGGTAACATTTTGTGGTTAGGCACTATGTACGGAGGACTTACGAAATTCGATGGAACGGAATGGACACTTTTCAACTGTACGAATTCAGGAATGCCAGGTTCATATACAACTAATATCCTAATTGACCATAACAATACAAAATGGGTTACAGCCACCTCCTATTATTCAGGAGGTTTAGCTATGTACAATGAGAACGGACTGACAGGCACAAGTGAAATCGAACAACTGGCAGAAACAAATATGATTTACGTTTTTCCCAATCCTGTCAACAATTATCTGTATGTCAATATAAATACAGAATACTCGCAATTCAATATCACGCTAACGGATATCACCGGTAGAATTATCCAGACCATATTAACAAAGAAAAGACAGAAAACCATAGACGTTTCAGGATATCCCGTAGGTTTGTATATGATCAGCGTTTCACATAAAAAGAAGATAATAGGAACCAATAAATTTATCAAACTCTAATATCTTATAAATCAGCAGAAAATCATTTTTAAAAAGTTATTGAAAATCTGTCTGAGAGATAAAATAGAATTGTGCCTGCAAAGGGCAGAACAAACGTCTGGCAGATTGCTACAATACGCCACGACACAAGGCCGGCCTAACGGTATTTCGCAAAGACGGTTTGTAAAAACAGATTACACCCTATCTAAGCCTGTTCTCCTGACTACGCCACAAGCTTCACAACTCCCGCTCACAACTCCCGCCCCTTGAAGTTTGTAACTTCAAGCAAAGTAGGTCTGGATAGTGGGTTAGAAGGACTTGCACCCTCAATTTCTTTTATAAACATTTCTCTAAACTTTTATTATCTTTGATGAATATTAAAAACAAAAAATAGCAATGATTCTTCTATTATTTT
>JAOZLR010000074.1 GCA_029934735.1 Bacteroidales bacterium | reverse complement strand
TTTCAGGGTCATAAAATGTATTAAGCACAATTCCATGATGATCGGGATATAGGCCCGTAGCAATTGTGTAATGATTCGGAAAAGTTTTTGATGGAAACGAAGGCTGTAATGATTCGGCTTTAATCCCCATTTTTGCAATTTTATCAAGATTTGGTGTAGGTGCTTTATCGGAATAATCCCAACGAAAGCCATCAAGGGAGAGCATAATAACATAAGGAGTTGAGCCAGTATTATCCGATACCTGCCGGCAAGCAGAGAAAATGAGAATCAATAGACCTGACAATAGAATTATTTTTTTCATAATTGAAAAAAGCCCTGGATTGTTTTCCAGGGCTTTTAATATTTAGTTGAAATAATTTATAATGAAATTTTAACACCTACGTTGAATGTTCTTGGCAAACCAAGAAAAACTTCAGCTCTGTTTACATCGTGATTAAATTCATCATTTGGACCACTATTTCCATTATAAGCACTATTGTCAAGGGCATCCTGAACGTAGACAGTATTGAAGAGGTTGAAAACATGTGCATATACATCCAGGCCAACTTTGCCTTTCAATGGAATCTGATAACTAAAGTGTAAATCAAATACAGAGAATGATGGAAGTTCCCATACCTGCTGTCTGTCAGTTTCATCATCCCTTCTCGTAGGATCGAAATCTGCAAAGTAATTGGCATTATACTTCCAGGTGAACATAATATTCATTCCTCTGGCTGGGTATATTGTTGCAGATAGGCCAAATTGAGTTTGTGGAGCATCACCAACTTTTAGGTCTTTTGCATAAACATTAACAGAATCTTCAATAATACCACCACTTAAATTGTCATAATCTTTAATTGTTGCATTTACATCGTTTAGGTATTTCCAGTTTGCTATTGAAGCAATAGCACCGATTCCAATAAATTTGATAGGGCGGTAAGTTCCTTCAAATTCAAAACCCTGATGATTTTGGTCCATTCCTGTAATAAACGCAATTCCTGTTGTAGCCGAGTCAATCCTGACACTTCTTGTAAAAGATCTGTCTGACCAGTTAGTATAGTAATAATTACCTTTTAATCTCAATTTGTCATTCACAGAGTTATAAATAACTCCTACCTCGAATGAAGTGAAATGCTCATTTACAGGGTCTTGTGCAACAGTTCCATCTGCATCGTCAATTACGTTATCGAAGATAGGTACTTTTGAAATTAAACCAACATTAGCAAATACGCTGAATGTTTCAGAAATATTATAGTTAGCACCCACTTTAATTTGATAGCCGGTAATCCAGTCTGTTTCCGATGCCAGCTCTCCGCTGGCTATATCTGGATTGCCATTAGCTAATGTGTCGGCAGTTTTGAAATGATTAACATAAGAGTATTTAATCATTGAATATCCTAGTGTGCCATAAACTGATAAGTTTCCTGTTGTGTATTCAGCCTGTGCAAAAGCACCAAGCCAGTCAACAGTATTAGTGTTATGATAAGCAATTTTATCACCTAATTCTTTTTCGTGTTGACTCGGGTCAGTATCAAATTGATTACCAGTATATGTATATGAGGTTAAGCCTAGCAAGTCACGTACTTCCCTGAAGTGGTCTATTTCTGCAGTTCTCCAGTCAATGCCAAATTGCATTTTAAATTTTTCAGTAAAAGCAACTTTTACTTTGGAGATTGCACCAACGGTCCACTGGTTATTTACAGAGTTTCTGAGGATACCTTGTCTGGAATAGGTTGGTGACAGGTTGCTGTCGATGGTAGCATTCCAATTTACAATTCTTGTGGGCTCACTATCATAGTCATATTGCAGTTTTCCATAAGTACCTGTACCACCACCTGTACCTCCGGAATAATAGACTGTAGTAAACTGAGAAACTTTCTCACTCCATTGAGCATACCAGTTCAGGTTGGTAATGGGTTTGTGATAAAAATTTTCTCTTTCATTAAGGAAGCCTTTATCATGCCTGTCAAAGGTTTTTCCATTGAAGCTTTGCTTACCATCGTAGTTTTCATCAACAACATTCCAATTTTCATTATAAAGCCTTCCATTGTCTGATTGTGGAAAGGCATCAATTGAACTTTGGTCTGCTCCTATATCTTTTGCAAAAGTACTATCATAAGCAGCCGCATTTTGCTTATATAGATTTTGTCCGTGTCGTTGAGGTGCACCTATAGCATAAATTTCCAGACGGTGGTTCTTGCTGATATTGTAACTTGCGCCAAGATAATATGCCCAGGCATCAGTCCAGGTTTTGTCAACGACCCCTTGCCCGACTTTGCGAACAGCACTAACGCTCACAGCAAATTTTTCATTAATCAACCCAGAATGTCCTGATAGAGTAGCTTTATAGAAATTTCCTGAACCGTACTCAAATCTGGCAGATCCTCCGGCTTTCATATCTGCCGGACTTGTTAATATGTTCATTGTTCCTCCAATAGAAGGGGTTGCAAGATTAACAGCACTTAAGCCTCTCTGCATTTGAATAGATGAGGTTGCATCTGCAATTCCATCCCAGTTTGACCAATAAACCCAACCATTTTCCATATCATTAACAGGAACACCGTTAATCATAATAGCAACGTTTCTTTGGTTAAAACCACGAACATTAATACGTGCATCTCCTGAACCTCCCCCTTGTGTTGTAGCATACACAGAAGGTGTGGCATTCATAACCAATGGAAGATCCCGAGAACCCAATTGGAATTCCAACTCTTTCTTTGTTACATTAGATAATGCAACTGGAGTTTCACGATCTTTTGCATAGTCAGCAATAACACTAACCCCACCAAGACCAATAGCACTAGCTTCTATGGACAAAGCACCAAGTTTAGTGTACTTTTCTGATTCAACTGTTACATCTGCCACTTTTTTATCGTATCCGATATAACTAATATTAAGTACATAGTTTCCGGCTGGGGCTTCCAACGTGAAGCGGCCGTCAGCATCGGTAACAGTACCATAAGTTGTACCTTCCAGGGTGATATTTGCCCCGATAAGTGTTTCTTCTGTGTCAGCATCTCTTATGACACCTTTGATCCCGCTTTGTGCAAATATTGTACCTGCAAAGAGTACGAAAGCAGTAATCAGTAATGAATTAAGTAAAATTTTCTTCATAAATGTAAATTTAAGTTAGGATTTTTTTTTACATTGCAAGTATAAATAAAAAATCATTTTGCAATAATAAAAATTATTAAACATTTTTTACATTTTCAATACTTAATTACATTGTTGCCTGATTATCTGAATATAACACTAAATCAATTTGTTAATATTTTTTTTAAGTTAATGATTTCTTAACATCATTTCCTGTTAATATACTCAATTGCATTTAGAGCAGCTATTGTCCCGTCAGCAACCGCAGTTGTAATTTGTCTGTACCTTTTTGCCAGGGCATCTCCTGCCGCAAAGACTCCTTCTACACTTGTTTGGTAATTGTTATTGACAAGTACTTCATTCCAGTCATTCAGCTTAATATCCTTATCTTTTAGAAAATCGTTGTTTGCTTCGTAGCCGACAAAGATGAAAGCTCCGTCGATTTTCTTTTCTGAAATATCACCTGTTTCCAGATTTTTAATCTTCACCTTTTCCAGACTATCACCGCCAGTGAATTCTACAACGTGTGATTCCATAATGAAATTGATCTTTGGATTCTTTCTGGCTTCAGATACAGCATGTTCAAAAGCCTGAAAATGATCAAACTCGTGAATAATCGTAACTTTGCTGGCATACTTTGTCAAAGCGACAGCTTCCTCAAGGGCACTGTTTCCTCCTCCAATAACAACAATCTCCTTATCCTGAAAGAAATCTCCATCACAGGTTGCGCAGTATGAAATCCCTCTGCCTTTAAACTTCTTTTCTCCCGGGACATTAAGCATTCTCGATCTTCCACCAGTTGCCCAGATAATTACTTTTGCTGCGTATTTGTCCTTATCATTAATTGTAACCGACTTTATTTTGCTATCAAACTCAACATCCGTTAACCTGACATTTGACAAAATGTCACAGCCAAAATTTTTTGCCTGGTTCTTCATTGTTTTTGCCAGTTGATATCCTGTGGTGCTTTCAACACCCGGGTAGTTGGCAATTTCAAAAGTCAATATCATCTGGCCACCGATTGTTCCGGTATCAATAATCAGGGTTTTCATCTTAGCCCTTGACGAATAGATTCCTGCCGTCAATCCGGCAGGTCCGGCTCCTATTACAATTACGTCATACTGATTGCTTTCCATAGCTTATTCTTAATATTCTCTTTCAAGAATTTCTTTTATTTGTTCATAATTTTGAATGCTTGTGGTAGCAGTAACAACCTTCCCATTTTTATAGTAAACGGTAAATGGAAGTCCCATAAAACCCCTGCACTCAGGAAGATTACGAATAACATGCGCATCAGGAATGTCAAAATCCATATCATAGAATTTAATATTTGTATATTCTTTTTCCAAATCTTCCATTGCATCGTAAACGGGAACACACATAGGTCCCATTCTGCCGCAGCATATCATTACATTTTCATTATTTTGAAGAGTCTCATTGTATTGCCCTTCAGATTCAACGTGCTTTAAATTTGTCTGTAGCATCTTATTTTTATTTTGTTAACTAATTATATTTTTTGCTGTTCTCTCAGAAACTATGCCAAATAGTGATACTTATGCGATTTGATTTAGCCGGTTCCCGAATTATATCTGTATTTCAATAAATTATAGTTTGAGAAAAAATTTATCCTTTAGTATCTTATTTCTAATATTCGTGTAATTTTTGGCAGAAAATAACAAATAGCAAGTAATAATTGTCAAATAAGTAACAGAAACCAATATAAAAAATACAAAATTTTGGTAGCAAAGTAAGGTGCAATTTGAAATTTCTGGTTTATCCAGGTTAGGATACTGACAGAATTTCTTTACATCTAAATGATTCTCTTAATCAGTCTGAGTTTATGAGTGTAGCTTTTTGTTTCATTATTATATATTCCCTGATGGTCGATGGTGTCAATTCTTACCTTGCCGGAAGCATGGATTATTTTTTGTCTTTCCATAACTATTCCAACGTGAACAATTTTTCCTTCATCATTATCAAAAAAAGCAAGGTCGCCAGGCTCTGCTTCACTGATGAAACTGACCAACTCACCCTGAGTCGCCTGTTGTGAGGCATCCCTGAGTAATTTCACCCCGCTAATCTTAAATACCTGCTGCGTGAAACCCGAGCAATCAACACCGAAAGGAGTTTTTCCTCCCCAAAGATATGGTGCATTTAGAAAGGATCTGGCATTTTCAAGTATAACTGAATAATTAATAGTATAATCAGGTTTACTCAATTGTCCCATAAACTGATATTTGTTATCACCAACAAAGAAATGATTTTTGCTAATGTTCCTTATTGAACTTCCTATGAGAACAGGAAAAAGATCACTTGTTGAGGTTTTCTTGACTACATCAACAATGTCTATTGTATGTTGTACAGGGCTTTTGTTAAGATTTATAAATTCCTCTTCCTCAACAGGCAATATCATTGTTTTATATATCCATCCTTCATAATTATCATATACAATTCTTATATGATACCAATTATCATTTTCCGAATTAATAACTACAAGTTCTCCGAAAAGAAGTTGAGTAACCATTTCGACTCTTTCCGAAGGCTCTGCCCTGACAGGCACGACGCTTAAACAGCAAATACCAAATTCTGTCATTAATATTGAATGATATAAAAGTGCAAAGATATAATGTTTTTTGCAAGAAGTGTTTGAAATCTGCTAAGTAAAATTTTGTCTATACAAGATTGACCAGGGAGTTAGATTTGAAAATAATATCATAAAAAATATTTTTTTTTGTTAGCGTTTAAATAATTATATATATTTGCGGTGTGTCAATTAAATGAAATATTTGAAATAGAATTAGCATGGAAGAGCAAGAAAACAAAGACAAAGATCAGAATACCGGTCATTCGTATGATCAGGTAAGAGAGGAGATTTTTTCCAAAACTGTAAGAGCCGGGAAAAGAACCTATTTTTTTGATGTAAAAGCCACCAGGTCGAATGAGTACTATTTGACCATTACTGAAAGTAAAAGAAGATTCAACAATGAACAGGGTAAATTCTTTTATGAAAAACACAAATTGTTCCTTTATAAAGAGGACTTTGAGAAGTTTTCAAATGGTTTAAGTGATGTGATTGATTTTATCCAGACAGGAAAAGTGCCTGAAGAGCCGATTAAAATAGAGGAGACTGAAACAATTACTCCTGCACCAGCACCAGACCCGCATACAGATATTGATTTTGAAGATCTCGGAAAAGATACCGAGACATCTGATAGCGACTCTTCTGAAGAGACTAAAGAATAGTTTATACATAATTAATATTCAGGCTGTTTGCTTTGGTGAACAGCCTTTTTGTTTTTATAGTAGATGTAGTAGATGTTAACAGACTCCCTGTAATTGTTAATATTTTCTTTAATCAGGCTGGAGTTATAAATTGTATTTTTGTCCCATATCAAAAAGATAAGAATATAGATAATAACAAGTGCTATGGGAAAAGTCATTTCAATTGCAAATCAAAAAGGTGGAGTCGGGAAAACCACAACAGCAATAAACCTCGCTGGCGGCTTTGCCATCCTTGAACATAAAACTCTTTTAATTGATGCTGACCCTCAGGCTAATGCTACTTCCGGAGTCGGAATTGAACCGAAAAACGTTAAGACAAGTATTTATGAATGTATAATTGATGATGTCGATCCTGAAAAAACCATTGTTAACACAGAGACTCCTAATCTGGATCTACTTCCTGCTCATATCGACCTTGTCGGTGCAGAGATAGAAATGATCAATCTTCCCAATAGAGAAAAAATGATGCGGAAAGTTATTAACAAGGTTAAGGATGATTATGACTTCATTGTTATTGATTGTTCACCTTCATTAGGATTGATAACAGTGAATGCTCTAACAGCTTCCGATTCTGTGATTATTCCTGTGCAGTGCGAATATTTTGCTTTGGAAGGACTTGGGAAACTGTTGAATACAATTAAAATTGTGCAGTCGAGGCTGAATCAGGAGCTTGATATCGAAGGCATTCTACTGACAATGTTCGATCAGAGACTCAGACTTGGAAAACAGGTTGTTGAGGAGGTGAAGACACATTTCCAGCAAATGGTTTTCGACACTATTATACATCGAAACACAAAGCTTGGAGAAGCCCCGAGTTTTGGAGAAAATATTATTGAGTTTGATGCGAGCAGCTCCGGAGCTATTAATTATTTGAACCTTGCCAGGGAGATATTGCAGAAAAACGGGATGACCAGGATAAGCGATGAGGAAAAACAAATTGATATTGTAAATGAAAACTAAGAAATCAGCTCTTGGGCGGGGACTGAGTGCTATTCTCGAGAGTCCCGATACTGACATTACATCCAGCGACATATCAGGAAACTATGTTGCAGGTGCCATTGCTAATATTGCCATAGAGAAAATAGAATCTAACCCTTTTCAACCAAGAAATCGGTTTGAAGAAAAGGCTTTGCTGGAGCTTGCCCTGTCGATAAAGGAGCAGGGAATAATTCAACCGGTAACTGTCAGAAAATTGGGCTATGATAAATATCAACTTATTTCAGGTGAGCGCAGATATCGTGCGGCAAAGATTGCAGGACATGACAAGGTGCCGGCCTTTATAAGGGTTGCCAATGATCAGCAGATGCTGGAAATGGCTCTAATTGAGAATATTCACAGGGAAGACCTAAATTCTCTGGACGTTGCCATTAGCTACCAGAGGCTTCTTGATGAATGTGACCTTACTAAAGAGATGCTCAGTAAAAGGGTGGGGAAGGACAGATCAACAATTGTAAATTATATCAGGTTGCTTAGACTGCCTGCTCCTGTACAGGTGGCACTTAGGGATAATCTGATTTCAATGGGTCATGCCAGGGCTTTGATAAATGTTGAAAATGAAGATGAGCAGTTGTATATCCTGAATGAAGCAGTAAAACAACAGTTGTCAGTTCGTGAGGTGGAAAAAATGGTTAAAGAAGCGACAGGAAGACCGAAGAATAAGCCAAAAAATCAGAAGCCGGAATTGCCTGATGCTTTTCGCGAAGTCAGAGATTTGCTTATAAGTAGATTTGAAACAAAGGTTGATATAAAATGGAATAATAAAGATAGTGGAAGTATCGTTATCCCATTCAAATCGGATGATGACCTGCAAAGGATCATTGATGTCCTTGATAAATGAAAATGTGCTTATTAAATTTGTAGCCCCAATTTTTTTCGACAATAGTTAGTTAGGTGCCAGAAATTTAGCTTGAAAGATTTTCGTAAAGTTTATGCGTTGCAGTATCTTTAAAATATCGGTAATGAGGATGTCGCATTTTAATGCGATGAGGTTTAAGCGATTATGGAGTGCCATAGTCGTTTTGATATTTATTATCGTTATCAACCCTCAATCCCTTTTGTCGCAAAATGCTCAGACTTCTGACTCTTTAAAGGTTACGGCTAATAAAGTTATTGTAGAAACGGATAGTGTAAAAAAAGAATTTGAGCCTTCTCCTCATAAGGCTACATTACTGGCGCTGGTTCCAGGCCTCGGACAGATTTATAATAGGAAGTATTGGAAGTTGCCAATTGTATATGCCGGATTTGGTGTTTTTGCATACTTCGCTGCATTTAACCAGAAATTGTATGTTGACTATCGGGATGCATATTACCATAGTTTTGTAAATGACGGCTCTCCTCCTGTGAATGAATATGAAGAAAAATATCCTCAGAGTTTTTTAATGGATTCTAAAAACTACTACAGACGAAACAGGGATTTGAGCTATATACTGATGGGAGTTTGGTATGCCTTGAGCATTGTGGATGCGACAGTAGATGCTCATTTGGCAACATGGAATGTTAATGATGACCTTTCAATGAAGATTGAGCCGGCTGTTTATCCTGGACTTTATAATTTTAAGCCCGGTGGAGGAGGGGTGAAGCTGACATTGAGGATTAGATAGAATTTTTAAAATGGAGGTTAACAGACACTTCCGTGATGCAAGATTATTGAAAACAAGAAGAATCTGGAGAATTCTGTGATAATTGAAAATTAGGAAATAAAATGATAATAACAATTTCAGGATACGGTAAAATGGGCAAAGAGATTGAAAAAGTTGCCATTGAACGTGGACATACTATTTCTGCCACTATTGATACTGATAAAGATTGGGAGTCAGAATATTCTGCCATTATGGATTCGGAGGTTGTAATAGATTTTAGTCAGCCTGATACTGCAGTGCAGAATATAAAAAGGTGTTTTAATATCAATAAATCTGTTGTTGTTGGAACTACGGGCTGGTATGACGAACTTGAGAAAATAGAAAATATCTGCCTCGTAAAAAACCAATCACTCTTTGTTGCATCCAACTTTAGTATTGGTGTAAATATCCTTTTTGAGATGAATAAACGACTGGCTGCCATAATGAACAGACATCCCGAATATGATGTAATGATTGAGGAGACCCACCATGTTCATAAAAAGGATGCTCCCAGCGGAACGGCAATTACTCTGGGAAATCAGATTATTAAAAATCTGGCAAGAAAGTCTGATATTTCAGGAGCATTTATAGAGAAACCT